>NZ_JADYWQ010000010.1:0-157459 GCF_015864725.1 Pseudoalteromonas sp. NSLLW24
GTCTTCGTTTTGCTATCCGTGAAGGTGGTCGTACTGTAGGTGCTGGTGTTGTAGCAACTATCGTAGCGTAATTATTAACTTTAAAGTTAATTGTTAGAAAAAGGTCACTCAGGTGGCCTTTTTTAATGCCTGGAGAAAAGTGTCATATGAAGGTGGCGCTCTTACCTTAGGCGTAGGTGCTTTGTAGCAACGTTCAAAGCGTAATAATTAACGTTAAAGTTAATTGTTAGAAAAAGGTCACTCAGGTGGCCTTTTTTAATGCCTGAAGAAAAGTGATTTGCTCCTAGGTATAGCTTTATTGCCGTAGCTTAGGTTGAGTTTTACGAAACCCGAGGAAAAAGGTTGCTGAAAATAACTGAGCTCTTAGATATAAAAAAAGCACGGCTAGGCCGTGCTTATATTGAGTTAGCTCTTGGTCTTTTAGCCAATTACTAATATATGATAAAAGCTTTAATGCTTTTTCGCATACTCTTCAGCTTGTTTTAAAACTCTTAATAAATTACCGCTAAGAATCTTTTTAATATCTTTGTCGCTGTAATCTCTGTCCATTAAACCTTGAACAAGATTAGGGTAGCTAGATACATCTTTTAAACCGATAGGTAATGAATCGCCAACTCCATCATAATCAGAACCAATACCTACATAATCAATACCAATTAGCTCAACTACGTGATCAATATGATCAAGTACTTGCTCAAGGCTTGCAAATGGGTATGGGTTTTTAGCACGGTATGCAGCATCAAAATCTTTGCTTAATTTAGTGCCGTCTTTTTTAACGGACTCTTTTGTGTTTTTTAACTGCTTGCCCCAACTGCCTGCTTTAGCGGTAACAAAGCTTGAGCCAAAGTTAATTTGAATAACGCCGCCATTTTCTTTAAGTGCCAATAGCATATCGTCATTCATATTACGCTCAAAGCCAGGCGTGTATTTACGAAGTGATGAATGTGAGGCAATTACGGGTGTTTTAGATAGATCCATAACCTGATAAAACGCATCATCAGAAATATGCGATACATCGATTAGCATACCAATATTATTCATTTCAGTGACAAGCTCTTTACCAAATGGGCTTAAGCCTTTCCATTTACGGCGTATATCGTAAGACGAATCCGAAATATGGTTGCTTTGCGAGTGCGCTAGCGTGATGTAGCGAATACCACGGTCGTAAAAGTGCTGAAGGTTTTTCATATCCCCTTCAATAGGAGAGCCGTTTTCCATACCCATGGCTATAGAAAGCTTACCTTGTTTAAATTGCTCTTCTATATCAGTACTTGAGCTAGCAATAGCAAACTTATCGGGTGCGCGCTGGGCTATGGCTTCCATACTATCAATCATTTGATTGGCTAGTTGGTAGCTTTTTCCTTTACCTTCAAATTCCAAATGCGCAGGAATATAAATTGACATAAACGGTGCATTTAAACCGCCTTTTACAGCGCGAGGGTAGTCAAAATCGCCATCAGTTGTCGCTTTAGTTACATCAACCCAGCTTTCGTAAATTCGATAAGGTACGTCGATATGGGTATCAATTAAAATGGTGTCTTTAGCGAGTTTAATTGCCTTGTCAGATGCTGTTATTGTTTGTTCTGCTTGGGCTTGGCTAGTTAAAGCTAGTGATATGGCTACCACTAGAGTGCTGAGTTTTATCATGTTTTGGCTCTTTGGGTAAAAAGCCATTGTGTACGTTCAATTCAAAAGTTACAAGTACTACACCTTAATCAAACGCCTCTGCTTGATGCTCTTCACTTTGCAGCGCTTTAAATTCGCCCTTAGAAATAATAGTAACTGACTCATGTAATTCAGAGAAAAACACCATCGCTTCACCATTTTTAAGCTGAAGCTTAACTTGGTTAACTTTAGATTCGATGCTTGCTTCTACTTCGCCATAATCGGTGCCTTCGCGCAGTACGTAGCTTTCTATTAGGTTGTATAGTGTATCTTTATCGAGTTGTTCAAAAGGGATAATCATAATTGCTCTTTGTTTGCGTTGCCTAAAACATGTTGCCCAAAATAGCATGGCACGGCTTTCTCTAACCAAAATATAGGCTTAAACGGATTTTTACCGCTAATAAAACCAACGTGTCCGCCTTTGTCAGAGATGCGCAGCGTAACATGCTCACTTACGTCTTGCCTACTTGGTACGGCCTTAATTGAGAGCATAGGGTCGTCTTTGGCATGAATAATAAGTGTAGGTATAGCGATATCTTTTAAGTACGGCATTGCACTGGCTTTGCGATAGTAATCGTGTGCGTTTTCAAAACCATGCAGAGGGGCTGTTAACTGATTATCAAACTCTAATAAATCGTCAATTTTCATTAACTGTTTTGGTGTTAGTGAAATTTGCTGCTTAATTTGTGGCAGCTTTCGCTGCATTGATTTTTTCATGCGATCGAGCAGATATTTTTGGTAAATTTTACCTAAGCTTTTACGAATAACATCGCTTGATGACGACAAATCATAAGGAGCAGATACCACCGCTGCAGCACTTAGTGGGCATGCTTGTGATTGTTCACCTAAGTATTTGGCCAGTACGTTACCGCCTAACGAAAAACCTACAGCGACCATAGTGCGCTCAGGAAATTGCAGCTTTAAGTGATTTATAAAAAAGGCTAAATCGGCGGTGTCACCGCTGTGATAAGCACGTGGCAGGCGATTTACTTCAGTTGAGCAATTTCTAAAGTGCATAAGCACAACTGCATAACCTTGCTTTTTTAACGCCTTCATCATGCCTTTGGCATAAAAGCTATTTATATTGCCCTCAAGGCCATGTAAAACAACGGCAAGTGGAGCGGTTTCGTTATGTGGAAGTGACCATGCGAGCTCAATAAAGTCACCATCAGGTGTATCAAGTTGCTCAAGTTCGTAGCGAGTGTGGTGAAATGGGCGGAAAAAACGCGGCATTATGGTTTGAACGTGACGATTGGTCATCCACCATGCTGGTTTGAACTGAGAGATCATGTTTGTACTACGCACTTTGTATTAAACGAAAAGCTAGTGTACCAAATTTTTCGCTTCAGAAAATAAAAAGCGCCTAACTAGTAAACTAATAAGGCGCTTTAGTGCGTCGTGCTTAATTTTGTTCGGGGATTTCTGCATCATGTATTTTTTTCAAAAAGAAAAAAGCAAAAAATATACACAAAGAAACAACGATGGTTAAAAACCCAAAAGACATAAATAAAACTGGATCTGTAAAAAAGTCTCTAAAGAATACGTTCATGAGTTGTTCCCCTCGTTGTTGATGGGTTAATCATAGGCGGTGTTTGCAGGTCGCAACGTGATCGAGATCAAGTTATTTACATAAGCAGATATAGGGGTGAAGCTAAGTTGATTTAGATCATGCTTTAAGGGCTACTAAGTTATTACCACTGAGAGCTAAGAGAGTTTTTCACTTTACCTAAAAGCGTAGCGCTTTAAACTTTTTTGAGTAAACCACTTAAAGATTTTTTGCACAAAGAGAAAAGAATGAGAAGTAAATGAGGGTAGAGCAACAAATTGCTCAATATTTATATCTAAGTAATTTAGTTTGTTTTCCTCTAAAAGCGAAGCGCCTCTTAACCTCTTTGTGAGTAAATTACTTAAAGGTCTTTGCGCAAAAAGAAGAAAAAGAGAAGAAAATTAGGGCAGGGTAATAAAATGCTGAGCTAAACAACCGCTCAATATTTATATTTTTACCTAAGTAATCTAGTTTGTTTTCCTCTAAAAGCGAAGCGCCTCTTAACCTCTTTGTGAGTAAATTACTTAAAGATCTTTGCGAAAAAAGAAGAAAAAGAGAAGAAAATTAGGGCAGGGTAATAAAATGCTGAGCTAAACAACCGCTCAATATTTATATTTTTACCTAAGTAATCTAGTTTGTTTTCCTCTAAAAGCGAAGCGCCTCTTAACCTCTTTGTGAATAAATTACTTAAAGGTTTTTTGCACAAAGAAAATAGAATGAGCAGTGGAGGAGGGTATAAAAAGTCGCAGCCTAAGTGGCTTTCATATACAGCTCAATATTGTTTGGTTCTGCATGCTCGATTAATTCAAGCTCATTTACTGCTTCAATCAACATATGTTGCTGTTGTTTTTCAAGCTTTAGCTCAGTGCTTAGTAACTCTGCGCGTATTGTGGCGTAATCACTTATCGTATTCTGATTAGCTTTTAAATAGCTACGAGCAGCGCGCAGAGGCTGTAATGCATAAGTATCAAATTCACTAACTACTTGCGTTAACTCATTTAACTGTTGGGCATTAACACTTAAATTTAATGAATCTAAATAAAGCAGTAATAAGCATAAATTAACGTTTTTTCCTTGCTGGTTTTGTAGTGCCAGCAAGGTTGTTTGTTGATCAGGCTTTGCGTACAAGGTGCACGCAAACTGCCAAAAATGGTCGCTATTGAGCAAGTTCATCGGCGAATGCCTGCTCTTTTTCTTCCATTTCTTCAAGTGCCATAAGTAGCTCTTCTTCAACGTCGTTAAGTTTAGGCGTAAGGGTTGCTTGCTTGGCTAATAACTCTTTAAGCTTGGCTTTGTTGTCGTCGTTGTACAGTTCGTTATCACCTAAGGTCACTTCAACTTCACTTAATTCGGCGGTAAATTTATCGAGTTGCTTTTCAAGCTTTTCAATTTGCTTTTTAAGTGGCTGAGTGGCTTTTCTAAACTCAGCCTCTAAGCGCTTTTGCTCCTTACGGTTAACACCTGGGTTTGCTTTAGGCTCGTCGGTTTGCTGCGCTTTAACAGCTTCTTTATTCGCGTTAAGTAACCATTGATAATATGCATCTAAGTCGTAGCCAAACTGAGTTACTTTGCCGTCATCTACTAAGTAAAACTCATCGGCAGTATTTTTAAGCATATGGCGATCATGCGATACGGTAACCATAGCGCCTTCAAAGCCTTGTAGTGCCATAACAAGTGCATGGCGCATTTCTAAATCAAGGTGGTTAGTTGGCTCATCGAGAAGTAATAAATTTGGTTTTTGATATACCAACATGGCAAGTACTAAACGTGCTTTTTCGCCGCCCGAAAATGGGGCTACAGGCTCAAGTGCTTTATCGCCAATGAAGGCAAAGCCGCCTAAAAAGTCACGTAGTGATTGCTCAGTGGCTTTTGGGTCTAGTCGTTGTATGTGCGTTATTGCACTGGCTTTTAAATCAAGAGATTCCAGCTGATGCTGCGCAAAGTAACCAATATTTAATCCGTGATGCTGAATAACTTCGCCCGCTTGCGGCTCTAAATCACCAGAAAGCAGTTTAATTAACGTTGATTTACCCGCGCCATTTCGACCAAGTAAAGCAATTCGGCTACCTGGTACAAGGTTTAGCTCTATATTATTTAAAATAGTGACGTCACCATAACCCGCTTTGGCTTTATCTATTGTCATTAGTGGGTTTGGTAATGCTTTTGGCTCTGCAAACTCAAAGTTAAATGGCGAGTCGGCATGTGCCGGCGCTAGTTTTTCCATGCGTTCAAGTGCTTTCACACGGCTTTGTGCTTGTTTAGCTTTACTGGCTTTTGCTTTAAAGCGCGTTATAAATTGCTCTAAGTGTGCAATTTGATCTTGCTGCTTATCAAACATCGCTTGTTGTTGTAGTAAACGCTCTGCTTTTTGGCGCTCAAACTGCGAGTAGTTACCTTTGTACACGTTGATAAGTTGTTTATCTACGTGCCAAATTTGATCAACCACCGCATCTAAAAACTCACGGTCATGCGATATAAGTACAAGGGTGCCTGTGTAAGCGCGTAAAAAGCGTTCAAGCCAATAAACGGCATCTAAATCAAGGTGGTTTGTTGGCTCATCAAGAAGTAGTAAATCGGCGTCGCGTATTAATGCTTGGGCAAGGTTTAAACGCATACGCCAACCACCCGAAAACGAGCTTACAGGGTTTTCTATAAGGTTATTGGCAAAGCCTAGACCATGTAATAGCTCACCGGCGGTCGATTCAATGCTGTAGCCTTTAATGTTTTCAAGCTGAATATGTACTTTGGCTTGTGTGTCGCCATCGTTATTTTTCTCGGCCTCACGCAGTGCTATGCGCATTGCGTAGTATTCTGGGTGGCCTTGAAGTACATAATCAATCGCGCTTATTTCAAGTGCAGGTGTCTCTTGCTTAACAGAGGCAATAGACCAATCTTTTGGAATGCTGCAGTTACCGGCATCTAGTTGCAGTTCTGATTTTAGTAAACCAAATAGCGTTGATTTTCCACAGCCATTAGCGCCAACAAGGCCTACTTTGTGCTCTGGGAATAACGTAGCTGATGCGTTTTTTAATAAGGCTTTACCGCCACGAAGTAGTTCTATTTCTGAGATTTGGATCATGAATGCGTTACTTTGCTGTGCCCTTGTTAAGTTGGCGCTATCATAACATAGAACTTAATGCTCTTATCAAGCGTATCAACAAGTGAAGTTATACGATAAAATGACAGCAGTTCAAACCACAGGAAAAATGTTGTGAGACAAAAGAAGCGATTTATTGCTGGTGCATCGTGCCCTGACTGCAAAGCCATGGATACTATGATGCTATACAGAGAACATGATGTTGAAAAAGTAGAGTGTGTTGAGTGTGGTCATAAAATGGCGCAACCCGATAACGCTGTTCAGGCGTCTACTCGCCAATTTGAACAAGTAATTGGTGTATTTAAACCGGGCGACTAACCCGGTTTTTTATTGCCTAACTTTTACCTGTTTTAGTAATGCGGCGGAGGCGGCTCAGGTGCTTCAGACATCATAGACGATGATGACTGCGACTCTTTAATTTTTTCTGCTAGCAGCTCAGTTTGGCGTTTCATTTTTGCTAAAAGTTGCTGGTGCACTTTTATTTCATCATTTAAGACTTCAATCGTCTCATCTTGAAAAGCCACTTTGGCTTCAAGTTCCATTAAGCGATGTTCAATTGTGTTCATTATTCTCTCGTATAATAAATCGCTCTGCGATACCGCTGGAGCTTTCGGTTAACAACGACTTACCGTTATCTGTAAATGTCACATCTAGCACCACCGCCGATTTAGGCTTACTGCCTTCGCGCGGGGTAACCTGCCAAGTTTGAATTTTTTCACCGCTTGGTATTTGCCACAAATCTACGCGCTTATTTGGCGAGCCGGTTGCAAGCAAAGTGCCTTGTTCGTTAAAGCGCACAGCAGTAAAAATTTTCTGACGCGCAATATACTTCAGTTTACTCACAAGATCACCTGTAGTCAGCTTCCATACATTTGCTTGTGCCATACTGTCGGCCGTAAACGCATAGCGACCTTGTGGATCGAGCGTCACTTGGGTAACACGCGTTGGGTGATTAAAACGATGAATTACTTGCCCTGTACGTGTATCCCAAAAGTAAGCAACATAATCGTTAGAACCACTTAAGGCGTAGCGTCCGTTAGGTGATAGGTCAACGGTGTTAACTTTATCTTGATGACCTAAAAACTCAATACGACGTCCGGTTTCTAGGTTTACAAATACGACAACGCCGTCGCTACGGCCGTATAAAACACTACGACCTTGATTGCTAATAGCAATATCGCGAATACTGGCTTTTTGTATTTTGTAATATCCTTTATTTTTGCCTGTGGCTATATCCCACACAGCAAACGTGGTTTTTTCGGCGGTAACAGCCACGCTGTTATCAAAAGCAATAGCAACGGCGTATACCAAACTGTCTTGATCTTGCTGCTGAAACCATTGGTATTTTAGTACCTGCTGTTGATTATCCCACAGGGCGACCCCATGGTTGATAGAGGAGATCAAACTGTATTTACCATCGTTTGAAAGTGTTGATGAAAACGCACCTTGTGCAGCATGTTCGTAACTTGCTACAGCGTGTTGTTTTTTATCGGTACAGGCGATGGCTAAAAAACAGCTAAATACGATTAAAAAAGTACGAAATATCGACATATTACAGGTATTTCCCCTTAACTCTTAGTGACTGAGAGGTTAGACTAGGACGCGTTAAATGCCTAGGTTGTTTGTCTAATCACTGGATATGTTTTTAGTTTAGCTAACAATGTGGAATTTAGTCATTAAACAAGCAGCCTATCATGTGGGCCGTTAATCTTTAACTAGTAATAATACATTAAAATGACAACTGCAAAGTGTGTCGGAGATTTAAAATGAAAAAGACGATTAGATTGTCATTGATTGCAGCGTCAGTTTTAGCGCTTACAGCTTGTAATCAAGAAGCAAAAAAAGAACAAGCTGAAGTTAAATTAGACACTGTAGAACAGCAACAAGCATACGGTATTGGTGCATCTGTAGGTAACTTTTTAAATAAAGACTTAGCAGACAAAACAGAAATTGGTATTGAGCTAGACCAAGCACTTCTAATCCGTGGTTTTGAAGATGCACTTGCTGGTAATGCAAAAATTGACGAAGAAAAAATTCGCGAAGTATTAACTGAACTAGATACATCAGTACGTACTAAGCAAGAAGAAAAAGCAAAAGTAGAGTCTGAAAAAAGCAAAGAAGCGGGTGTTAAATACCTAGCTGACAACGCAAAAAAAGAAGGCGTTACAGTAACTGAGTCTGGCCTGCAGTATGAAGTACTTAGCGAAGGCGATGGCGAAAAGCCAGTAGCAACAGACGTAGTTAAAGTACACTACAAAGGTACTTTATTAGACGGTACTGAGTTTGATAGCTCATATGCACGTAACGAACCTACAACTTTCCCTCTTAACCGCGTAATTGCTGGTTGGACTGAAGGTTTACAACTTATGTCAGTGGGTTCTAAGTACAAGTTCACTATTCCTTCAGAACTTGCTTACGGCGACCGTGACTTAGGTAAGATTCCAGCTAATTCAACACTTGTATTTGAAGTTGAATTACTTGAAATTCAAAATGAAGAAGCACCAGCACAATAATAAGTTTATTGTGTAAATGCAAAAAGGGACCTTAGGTCCCTTTTTTAATATGCGTAAATAACATATTAGTTTGCGTGATTAGAAAACAAGTTATCAATAAGCTCATCTTCAAGTGCAAAGCGTGCTTCTAATGCCTCACCAATAACAGACAAGTCATCATCAAAACCCTTTAACAAGTCTTCTTTGTCTACTTCAGCGTACTTATCATTAAAATCTAACGCTATGTCGGTTGTACTGGAAATACGCGGGTAAATAGAGTTTGCAAGCTCTTGGCTCTGTAAGCCCTTTTTTTCACATGCTTTTGCTATATCGTCATACACTTCAAAATGGCCCGCAGATAGGTAATCCATTAAAAGTTGGCAAAATGATTCAATTAGTTTTGGCTCTGGCAATGCTTGATCTTGTTTTTCGTACGGCGTAAAACCTGCAATTTTGCAATAAAGTACAATAAGGTCTTGGCGTTCGTTTAGCCATTTATCAATTACTGTGTGGCTACCACCCCATTTTTGTTGAGCTTTTTCTACACGCGTCAGCATAACTGTTCTCCTAGCTGGGTTGGTCTTTCAATTAGAATATAATAAGTTTATGTACATCAAGATATATTTAATTTGCGAGTATATCAACAAGTAAAGTTGAGCTACTTTGAGGGGTGTACCTTTTTATATAATCTAAGGCGAGGGATTTTATTTTAGGCAAGAAAAAACCACCAGTTACGGTGGTCTAATTTCTTTCAGTGACTTGTTATAACAAGCTTTCTTATTTTTATGAGATGATTTTTATTGTTATTATTTTAAAACATTTATTTTTATTGTTTTAAGATTTTTATTATTGTTTTTGTTAACGCGGGACAAACAATAACAAGGTTTTTGTGATGTTGCAAACATATTAATAAAAAGTTTTAAATGTTATTCTTTTTTGCTTGTTTTATAGTCAAAATGGATTAAGGCACGCCATTATATTGATCTGCCTCTAGGTAAAGCTGTTTTCGTCCCTAAGCAATAGAGGGTCGGAGAATATGGTGGTACAATCTTGCACAATTTATACAAGTCTTAGGATCATTTACGCCATGAGCGAATTAAAAAACGACCGTTATTTACGTGCACTTGCAAAACAATCTGTTGATGTAACTCCGGTATGGATGATGCGCCAAGCAGGACGCTATTTACCAGAGTATCGCGCTACACGTGCACAAGCGGGCGATTTTATGAGCCTGTGCCGTAATGCTGAGCTTGCATGTGAAGTAACACTGCAGCCATTACGTCGCTACCCGTTAGATGCCGCTATATTATTTAGTGATATTTTAACGATTCCAGATGCGATGGGTTTAGGTCTTTACTTTGAAACTGGCGAAGGCCCTAAGTTTGAACGTCCTATTTCATCACTTGCTGATGTTAAAAAAATTCCAAAGTTAGATCCTACAGACGAGCTTGGCTACGTAATGAACGCAGTAAGCACTATTCGTCGTGAACTTAAAGGTGAAGTACCGCTTATTGGTTTTTCTGGTTCACCTTGGACGCTAGCAACTTATATGGTTGAAGGCGGTAGCAGCAAAGTATTTGGTAAAATCAAAAAAATGGCGTTTGCAGAGCCGCAAACACTTCATTTATTACTCGATAAGTTAGCTGACTCAGTTATTGATTATTTAAATGCTCAAATTAAAGCTGGCGCGCAATCGCTAATGGTATTTGACTCATGGGGTGGTGTATTAAGCCCGCGCGATTACAACGAATTTTCACTGCAATATATGCATAAAATTGTAGATGGCTTAATTCGTGAATACGATGGTCGTAAAGTACCGGTTACTTTGTTCACTAAAAATGGTGGTCAATGGATTGAAGCTATTGCAGCAACAGGTTGTGATGCAATTGGTCTTGATTGGACTATTAATATTAGCGACGCTAAACGCCGTGTGGGTGATAAAGTAGCTCTACAAGGTAATATGGACCCATCTATGTTACACGGTACACCAGAGCGTATTCGCCAAGAAGTAGACACTATTTTAGAAGACTTCGGTACAGGCAATGGCCACGTGTTTAACTTAGGCCACGGTATTACACCAGATGTAGACCCTGAAAATGCTGGTGTATTCATTAATGCAGTACATGAGCTAAGTGCTAAGTACCATAAGTAATAGCTACTTAAATAAACTTTAAAACTGTTTAAAAGTAAAAAACCCGCTAAGTTGCGGGTTTTTTGTTACCTATTTATAAAGGCTTTTAAAACTTCTTAGTTAAGCAGTTATTTAAATAAGCGATTTAAACCATTTAATGCCGCAACACGGTAGGCTTCAGCCATGGTTGGGTAGTTAAATGTGGTATTTACAAAGTAGTCGATATTATTGCCACCATTTTTTTGTTCCATAATAGCTTGGCCAATGTGAACAATTTCAGAGGCACGCTCGCCAAAACAATGTACGCCAAGTACTTCTTTGGTTTCGGTGTGGAATAATATTTTTAAACTACCTACTTCAGTACCAGCAATTTGCGCACGTGCCAAATGCTTAAACTGAGCACGGCCAACTTCATATGGTACTTTAGCGGCTGTAAGCTCTTGCTCGGTTTTACCGACTGAGCTCATTTCTGGGATGGTATAAATACCGGCCGGAATATCAACAATCAGTCTGTCGTCGCAGTTACCACACGCAATTGCATCAGCAGCTATACGACCTTGGTCAAACGCAGCACTTGCAAGGCTTGGATAGCCAATTACATCACCTACAGCGTAAACGTTATCAATTTCTGTTTGATATGTTTCGTTAACTTTTAATTGGCCACGGCTATCGGCTTTTAAACCAATGGCTTCAAGGTTTAATGTATCAGTGTTACCAGTACGGCCATTAGCAAATAAAATACAGTCAGCTTTTACGCGTTTGCCTGATTTTAAATGCATAATAACGCAGTCGTCACGGGTCTCTATTCGGTCAAACTCTTCGTTATGACGAATAACAATACCGCTGTTCCAAAAGTGATAGCTAAGCGCGTCAGATATTTCAGCATCCATAAAAGCAAGTAGTCGGTCGCGTGTATTAACCAAATCAACTTTAGCGCCTAAACCTTTAAATATAGAAGCGTACTCACAACCAATTACACCAGCGCCGTATATAAGTACGCGGTGAGGGTCGTGTTTAAGACCTAAAATAGTGTCGCTTTCGTAAATACGAGAATGCGTAAAATCGACTTCTGGTGGGCGATAAGGGCGTGAGCCGGTTGCTATAACAATCGTTTTAGCAGTCAGTCGCTCAGTTGAACCATCATTTCTTTTTACTTCAATCGTGTGCTTATCTACAAAGCTCGCATCACCTTGAAACATATGAATGCGGTTACGATCGTAAAAGCTACTACGTAAATTAGATTGCTTAGAAATAACAGAACTTGCGTGACGTAAAATATCAGGAAATGTTAAGCGGCTAGGGCGCTCACCAACATTAAATAACGGATTTGCTTTGTATTCAATATAGCGGCTAACAGAGTGGCGAAGCGCTTTTGAAGGAATTGTTCCCCAATGTACACAACCGCCACCAACTGATTCTTGGCGTTCAATAACCGCTACTTTTTTGTCGTTTTTTGAAAGGTTCATGGCGGTACCTTCACCGCCAGGACCCGTGCCAATAATTATTGCATCATATTGGTATGTCACGGGTACTTTTTTTTGTTCTGGTTGTTTGGCCACAGCCACTCCTAAATTAATTAAAAGAGGCTTTTAATAACCTCGCATTAAGTGCTAGCCATGCCTGTTTTTGATTTTCCCAGGCGGCTTCCAACTCATGGTATTGTGCCATTAATGCTGAGCGTTCACACTGCTTTGCCATGTTATTTTTTTTAACTTCTAACACTTGTTTTTGTAGTGAACAATAATTTTGCAGTTTTTTCAGCAGTAAATCGTACTCTTGTTGTAATAATGTAATCTTATCTTGTGCTAAAGGCAATTTTGCAAGACGCGTTTGCGTTTTGCTCATTAGCGTTTCAGCCTTTGCTTTTTCGATACGTTCAACAGGTGTACGCTTTAGTTTATTAGCTAAACCAACAGCAGCTAAAGAGCGGATCATCCATTTTGTTGGATCGTAATGAAACCATTTAATACCATTACGGTAGTCGCTTGCAAAAATATGGTGGAAGTTGTGATACCCCTCACCGTATGTAAATAACGCTAAAAAGCCGTTATCGCGTGCCGTATTTTTTTCGGTGTATGGGCGAGAGCCCCAAATATGTGCAACCGAATTTATAAAAAAGGTAAAGTGTTGGCTTAGTACTAAGCGTAGTAAACCTGCAAGAATTAACATACCCCACACATCACCAACTAATAAACCAAGTGCAAGAGGCAAACCTACGTTCATAGCAATAGCTAGTTTCAAGTAGTGCTTATGTTGCCACATAACGACTTTATTTCGTTGTAAATCACGACAATTACTATAGTCGTTGTAGCTATCGCCTTGGTAGTCACGTAACATCCAGCCGATATGGCTATACCAAAAACCATTGGTAGCCGCGTAAGGGTCTTTTATTGGGTCGTCAACTTGACCGTGATGTATACGGTGATCGCTACTCCAATGCAAAGCACTGTTTTGTAGTGCAAAAGCACCGCCAAGCGCAAAAATAAATTCAACTGCAGGGTGTGCGTTATAGGTTTTATGTGCCCATAATCGATGGTAGCCGGCAGTAATTGATAAGCCCGCATAAAACATGCAGCCTACAAAAGCAATCCAATGCGCGCTGGTAAATCCGTAGCTAATGGCGTACCAAGGTACAAGTGTGGCAGCCGCCAAAAAGGTTAGGCTAAAAAATAGGACGTTTGTCCAAATAATCGGTGGTTTATTCATAATTCTCAATCTCAGCGTACAACTGTAAGCTAAAATAGTATTTCAAACTCTTGTCGTCAAGTATTAGACTGGACAATTGAGCTAATATCACTAAATATTCATATAAAATAATTCAGGGAGCTGTTGATGTCGGGTGTTAGAGCGCAACAGAAACAAAAAACACGACAGGCGTTAATTCAAGCGGCATTTAATCAGCTGAGTGCTGATCATAGTTTTTCGAATTTAAGTTTACGCGAAGTGGCACGAGAAGCTGGTATTGCCCCAACGTCTTTTTATCGTCATTTTAAAGACATGGATGAGCTAGGTTTAACCATGGTAGACGAAGCCGGTTTAACCCTTCGTCAACTAATGCGTCAAGCACGCAGACGAATAGCAAACGATGGCGGCAGTGTTATAAATACCTCAGTGGTTACTTTTATGGAGTTTATTGATAACTCAAGTAACCAATTTAGGTTGTTGCTGCGAGAACGCTCTGGGACTTCTAAAGCATTTAGAGCCGCTGTAGCCCGCGAAGTAAAACATTTTATTTTAGAGTTGGCTCATTATTTAGAAAGTGAAACTAAATGTAATGCTATGCATGCCTATATTCAGGCTGAATCTATGGTAACGCTCGTATTTAATGCGGGTGCAGAAGCGCTCGATATAGAAGGATTGCAACGCGACGAATTAATTGAGCGCGTTATTTGGCAGCTGCGTTATATTACTCGTGGAGCCGGGCATTACGTAAGAGAAACGAATAAAGAAGCATAGCTTAAAAAAATTGTAAAAAGTTAATATAAGCACGGTATATTGCAGTGCTTATTAATTTAAGCGTCACTAGTTACGTATTTGTTATTTTAATTCTTCACAGTCACCTTGTTTGAATTAAAAAACCCAATTGAATCGTTTTTAAATCTGTTTTGTGGAATTTTTATGCTTGCTTCCGCTGCGGTGTAATGTTAAAAATAGGCTTCACTGAACACACACACAAGAAAACAAGATGCATATTATTCGTTTAATTACACTAAAACTTAACCTCTTACTGCTATGGCAAGTAAGCGGGGATTAGTGTGTTTGCATCGAGTTGAACACTAAAAACCCCGCAATTGCGGGGTTTTTTTTATCTCGCGGCTGGGATTAATTGAAATTTGGGTAACATAGGAATGAGGGGCAGTTATGCAAGAGCAAGATAAAGTATGGATTTTTGATACCACCTTACGTGATGGCGAACAGGCACTTAAAGCAAGCCTTACTGAAGATGATAAAATTCAATTAGCACATACAATTAGCCGCTTGAATGTGGATGTGATGGAAGTGGGTTTTCCGGTTTCGAGCCCTGCTGATTTTCGCTCGGTGCAACGTATTGCAACCGAAGTAAAAGGCCCGATTATTTGTGGTTTGGCACGCTCAGTTGCTAAAGACATTGAAGCCTGTGGCGAAGCACTTCGCACAGCTCAGCAAAGCCGTATTCATACTTTTATTGCTACAAGCCCTTTGCACCTTGAACATAAATTACGTATGAGCTTAGACGATGCAACGGCAATGGCTGTTAAATCAATTAAATTGGCACGTAACTATACTGATGATGTTGAGTTTTCGTGTGAAGATGCCGGTCGTACGCCGCATTGGGATTTATGTAAAATTGTTGAGCAGGCAATTAATGCCGGAGCTTCAACTATTAACTTGCCAGACACCGTTGGTTTTGTAACGCCAGACGAATACGCCGCGATGATCCGCCATTTAATGAATAACGTGCCAAATATTGATAAAGCGCGCTTAAGTGTGCATTGCCACAACGATTTAGGCCTAGCAGTAGCAAACTCGGTGGCTGCAGTGCAAGCCGGAGCACGTCAAATTGAGTGTACTATTAATGGCATTGGTGAGCGTGCTGGTAACTGCTCGCTTGAAGAAGTGGCGATGATCATGAAAATGCGCCACGACCACTTAAAAGTATATACCGATATTAAAAGTGAAGAAATTTACCGTGCATCTCGCCAAGTGGCTAAGATTTGTAATATGCCAGTACAACCAAATAAAGCGATTGTTGGCGAAAACGCCTTTGCACATAGTTCTGGCATTCACCAAGACGGTGTATTAAAAGCGCAAAATACTTATGAGATTATGTCGCCAGAAAGCGTGGGTGTGCCAAGCAACCAATTAAATATGACTTCGCGTTCGGGCCGTCATGTTATTGAGCATCGCTTAGAAGAGTTAGGCTATCAAAAATCTGATTACGATATGGATGGCTTATATAAAAGCTTTATCGAATTGGCTGACCAAAAAGGCACAGTATACGATTACGACCTTGAGGCGATGATTTACTTTAATCAAATTAACGACAAAGACGAAAAATACCAATTAGAATTTGTTAACTCAGCCTCTAACTCACAATCGGTAGCAAGTTCTACGATTGGAATGCGAATTGATGGCGAAGCTAAACAAGAAGCCGCGACAGGTAATGGTCCAGTAGAAGCCTCGTTTGCAGCTATTGAGCGCTTAACCGGTATGAGCGTTGAAATGATTGAATATAACTTAGAAGCGACAGGTCAAGGTGCAAGCTCATTAGGCCAAGTAAATATTATAGCTAAATACGATGGCCGACCTTACCACGGTGCGGGTATTGCAGCGGATGTGGTTGAAGCGTCGGTACGCGCCATGATCCGTGTTTATAACTTAATTTATCGTGCACAAAAAGTGTCTGATTTAAAACAACAAAGGAAAGCAGGATGAGTAAAACAAACTACAGCGTTGCGGTATTAGCTGGCGACGGTATTGGCCCAGAAGTCATGGCAGCAGCAGAGCAAGTACTTGATGCTGTAAGCAATAAGTTTGGTTTTACCCTAAACCGCGAGCATTATGCAATTGGCGGTGCAGCCATTGACGAATTTGGTAAAGCATTACCACAGAGCACGCTTACTGCGTGCGAAAACTCAGACGCTATTTTATTTGGTTCGGTAGGCGGTCCTAAATGGGAAAACTTACCACCAAACGAGCAGCCTGAGCGCGCATCGTTATTGCCGCTTCGTAAGCACTTTGGTTTGTTTTGTAATTTACGCCCTGCACAGTTATTACCTGCATTAAGTGCAGCGTCGCCACTTCGCGCTGATATCAGCGAAAAAGGTTTTGATATTTTATGTGTGCGCGAACTAACTGGCGGCATTTACTTTGGTGAAAAAGGCCGCAGTGGTGAAGGCGCAGAAGAGTTTGCATTTGATACGCAAACATACTCGCGTAAAGAAATTGAACGTATTGCACGCTTTGCTTTTGAAGCTGCAAAACTACGTAGTAACCATGTTACCTCTGTTGATAAAGCCAATGTATTAGCATCAAGCGTATTATGGCGCGAAGTAGTAACCGAAGTAAGCAAAGACTACCCAGAAGTAAGCTTAGATTACATTTACGTAGATAACGCCGCTATGCAGTTAGTTAAGCAGCCTAGCCAATTTGATGTATTACTTTGCGATAACTTATTTGGCGATATTTTGTCAGATGAGTGCGCCATGATCACAGGCTCAATGGGCTTATTACCATCGGCAAGCTTGAATCAATCGGGTTTTGGATTGTACGAGCCAGCAGGCGGTTCAGCACCAGATATTGCAGGTAAAGGCGTTGCAAACCCAATAGCACAAATTTTAAGTGCTGCATTAATGCTACGTTACTCGCTAGGACAAGACGAAGCTGCACGCACCATTGAAAAAGCAGTAGCAGAAGCCGTAGAAGCAGGCGTTGGCACACCAGATATATATCCAAATGCAGGTTACAGCACAAGCGATGTGGCTGCAGCCATCGTTTCACGCATTTAATAACATAGTAAAGTTGCAGCACCGTTATGCTGCAACTCAAACAGATTAGGGAATTAGCAAGTGGCCCAAACGTTATACGAAAAAATTTGGCAAGCACATACCGTTGCCAGCATAAATGAGCAAACCGACTTACTTTATATTGACCGCCATTTAGTGCATGAAGTTACTTCTCCGCAGGCTTTTGCAGGTCTACGTGAAAAAAACCGTACTGTACGTTGCCCAGAAAAAACTTTTGCAACGATGGATCACAACGTATCGACTAAGAGCCGTTCACTTGATGCGGCAAGCGAAGTATCTAAAAACCAATTAATGGCGCTTGATAAAAACTGTAAAGAGTTTGGTATTGTACTTTACGATTTAAACTCGATTAACCAAGGCATTGTGCACGTAATGGGCCCAGAGCAAGGTATTACCTTGCCAGGCACAACCATTGTATGTGGCGATAGCCATACCTCTACACATGGTGCGTTTGGTGCATTAGCGCATGGTATTGGTACGTCTGAGGTTGAGCACGTATTAGCAACGCAAACGCTACAGCAAAAAAAGGCGAAATCGTTAAAAATTCAAATTAACGGTGTATTGCGTCCAACGGTTACGGCTAAAGATTTAATTATGGCGGTTATTGGCAAGTTAGGTACCGCTGGTGGCACAGGTTATGTAGCTGAGTTTTGTGGTGCAGGCATTGAAGCGCTTTCAATGGAAGCCCGTATGACGCTATGTAATATGAGCATAGAAATGGGTGCAAAAGCGGGTTTAATTGCTTCTGACCAAATTACTTATGATTACTTAAAAGGTCGTCCGTTTGCACCAAAAGGCGCAGATTTTGATGCAGCCGTTGAATATTGGGAAACATTAAAAACAGATGAAGGCGCACACTTTGATTTAGTTGTTGAGCTAAATGCCGACGACATTCAGCCACAAATTACCTGGGGCACAAGCCCAGAGCAAGTAATTGGTGTTGATGAGTGCATACCCGATCCAGATAAAGAACCAGACTTAATTAAAGCCGATGCTATTCGCAGCGCGCTTAAATACATGGATTTAAAAGCGGGCGATAAATTATCAAGCGCGAAAGTAGACACGGTATTTATTGGCTCATGTACAAATAGCCGCATTGAAGACTTGCGCGCTGCTGCAAAAATTGTTGAAGGCAAACATGTTGTAGCCGGCATAGAGGCGTTAATTGTACCGGGCTCTGGCTTAGTTAAAAAACAAGCCGAAGACGAAGGCTTAGCCGATATTTTTAAAGCCGCTGGCTTTGAATGGCGCGAACCAGGTTGTTCTATGTGTTTAGCGATGAACGATGACCGCCTAGGAGCAGGCAAGCGTTGTGCATCTACTTCTAACCGTAATTTTGAAGGTCGCCAAGGTCGTGGCGGGCGTACCCATTTAGTTAGCCCTGCAATGGCCGCAGCTGCTGCAATACATGGTCACTTTGTTGATATTAGAGGAGAAGCCTAATGAGCGTATTTTTTAGTGGCTTAATGGCCCCACTTGATAAAAACAATGTAGATACTGACCAAATTATTCCTAAGCAGTTTTTAACATCAACTAGCCGCGAAGGCTTTGATGCTGCATTGTTTTATGATTGGCGTTACCTAGATAACGACGAGCCAAACCCTGACTTTATTTTAAACCGCCCATGCTACCAAGGCGCGCAAATATTATTAACGCGCGACAACTTTGGTTGTGGCTCATCTCGTGAGCACGCGCCATGGGCGCTGAAGCAATATGGCTTTGAAGTTATTTTAGCTGAAAGCTTTGCAGATATTTTCTTTAATAACTGTGGTAACAACCAAATGTTAGCCATTGCATTACCTGCCGATACGCTTGAGCAATTGTTTGTACTTAGCGAGCAGCACGACGATATTAACATTGAAATCGATCTTGAAAATCAAACACTAACAAGCAGTAAGTTTGCACCAATTAGTTTTGATATTAGTAAAGAGGTAAAAGAGCGTTTGTTAAGTGGTTTAGACTTTATTGGTGTAACCGAAACGCTAAACCCACAAATTGATACGTTTGAAAAACAACTAGCGACTGAGCGTTCTTGGCAGTAATTGCTTAACCGTGTGTATTAAAAATCACGTATTAAAAAGCACGGCAATTGCCGTGCTTTTTTGTGGGTAAATATGAGATGTAATAGCTAAAGGTTAATGCCTAAAGTCAGCCATTAACGCAGGTATACCGGGTAACATGCCTACAATTGCCATTACAGTGGTAAGTAGCACAAACATGATAAGTGGAATCACCCAGCGGCTCATTTTAGTTAGCTCAGCGCTGCGCTCTTTACAGCCAATCAGCCCTAAGTTATCAAGTAACATAGTAAGTGACCAACCAAAAGCAGGATTAACCAAGGTCGAAGCAAACACCACAATAGCGGCTGATTGCGTCGTTTTACCTTCGCGCGTCATTTCCATGCCAGCTTCAAGTAGCGGGATAAACACACCAACAATAAGCGCTACACACAATACAGGCTGCCAAATTGCTAAATCCATAGGGTAACCCCATAAACCAGCAATAATACAAAATAATGCCGTTAAAATAGCGCCAGCAGGGATAGGGCGTTTAGCAATAGCGGCAGGCACAATATAAGTACCCCAAGAGGAGGCAAAGTTAGCACCACCGGCAAGTGAGCCAAATGTTTGTCTAACCGATGCACTTAGCATGGTGTCGTCGATATTCATTTGTACTTTTTCGGTGCGTTGCGGATAGCTTATTTTTTGAAATACTTGATGGCCTAAAAAATCAGGAGACCACATAGCAACGGCGAGCACTGCAAATGGGAGCACAACAACAAAGCTTTCAAGTGTTGGTAAACCTAGCATCCAACCCGTGTTTTCGCCCCACCAGTATGCAGGGTTCATATTTGGTAAACCCGGTGCAGTATGAAACTCAAACGGTGCACCTAAGGCAAAGGCAACCACGCCACCAATAAGGCAGCTTAACGGCACGGCTAACCAACGTTTTTTAAAGTGCTCTAACAGTGCATATAGTAAAATGGTGGCTAAAATAACAATAAACGCAATGTGTGCCATATCAATGGCTTCAGCCCAAGCAAACAGCTTTTTAACTTGCGAAATAGTACCAATAAAGCCTAAATAAATGAGCAGCCCGCCACATACACCTTTACTGGTTAGGCGCGCGAGCATACTTCCTCCCTTGGTTATGGCTAAAATAAAACCAAAGGCACCAATGAGTAAGCCAAACGCCATAGGGTGACCGCCAGCAGCAACAACAATAGGGATTAGTGGAATAAGTGGGCCATGAGTACCAGCCAAGTTGGCTGTAGGTAAAATAAAGCCCGAAAATAAAATGATAAAAATAGAAACAATGAGTAATTCGTAGCGCACGTTTTCTAAAACAAATGCATCGCTTAAACCAAGAGGCGCTGCAAATGTTGCCGCAATAGCACCCACCATAACGACTTTACCAATTGTGCCCGCCATTGCTGGAATGGTGTCTTCAAATTCAAATCGGTAATCTCTAAACGGTAAATTAGGACGCCAGCGCTTAGGCTGCATAATTTGTAATTCGTGTTCGAGATACTCGTCGCGAGTATTAAACTCAGAGCTGGGTTTATGAAGTTGCTCGTAGCTTTGAGCATCCTTGTGCGTGTTTGATGGTGCATCACCGGGTGGTGTAGTTTGCATGCGTTCTCCTGCAACATTGTTGCTTAATCAAATAAATACGGCTGTTGTTAAAGCAAATGAATATTGAACATGCAGGGTAGATCAGCTTTTAGGCTGTTATGTATAGGCAAAAGGTCGTGCATGGTTGTTTTTAATACAGTTAATTTAAAAACAGCTTTACATTAAAAATCATGAAATTACAGAATGTGATTAAAAGTTGTTATAAATCATCTTCTTGAATGTGATATTAAGGAGGCGGAGCACTATTTACCTAATAGTATAGTGTTAACGGCAGGTTATTATCCTTTAGTCTTAGTGGCTGTGAAAGCCGTTTTATTTCAAGTTATTTGCTTGCAGGAGCCGTTAATTTCGTTTTATTTGTGGTGAAATAATACTTTTGTTACTTTCTGATTGTTAATAACAACAATAAAGAATAGAGATGCAACTCAACTCCCCTAAATCAATTGGTATTTTACTTGGTACGCTTTACGGGATATTTATGCGGCTGTTTGTAGAGCTAGTCAATGCTTATAATTTAGGTAGCTTAGTCTCTATATCATTTATGTTTTTAGTGCCTGTTGCTATTGGCTATATTCGTATTCACTTTGAGTACAATGAATCAAAAGCATTAACTAAAAGGCAAATGGTGACGATTGCTTGGCAGCCTATTTTTGTTTTTTTATTTGTAAGTGTAATTACTTTACTTGAAGGCAGTATTTGTGTAGCTATGGCATTACCTGCCTTTATGCTCTTTGCAAGTATTGGCGGTTTACTGGCAGGCTTTATTAAGAATCGTCAAACAAAAAATGCTAACCGTTCTTTACTTTCAATTGCTTTGCTTCCTGTATTACTTTCACCTATTGAAGTTAATTTTTTAAATTTATCAAAAACGTACGAAGTCACCAACTCTATGGTTATTGAAGCACCTATAAATCGTGTATGGCAGCAGCTTGCAAATGTAAGCACAATAGAGCCACAAGAGTTGCCATTTTCGCTTACCCAATTAATAGGTGTACCTAAACCTTTAGAGGCAAATATGAATGCTACGGGTGTTGGGGCAATTAGAACGAGTAAATGGCAAAAAGGCGTTGTGTTTAAAGAAGTAATAACCGACTGGCAACCAAATAAACAGATGCATTATAGATTTGATATAGACCCAGATGCTATCCCCGATGACGCACTCGATAAACACGTGAAACTTGGCGGTGAATACTTTTCTCCACTTTATGGAGGCTATCAGCTAAGTGAAGATAAAAGCGGCAATACAATTTTAACGTTAAAAACGACCGTTCAAGATAATACAAACTTTGGTATTTATTCACGAATATGGGGAGAGGTGATATTTCAAGATTTTCATCATTCACTTTTAACGTTGATGAAAAACAGAGCTGAAAAGTCACTTATCGCAGCTGTTTCTTATAATTAGCTTAAACCATCATATTTCTAAAAAATATTACACACTAAAAGGTAAAGCCTTTGCATTTGCAAAGGCTTTTGTTTTAACTGCTAACTTTTACCAAATCATTTCTACAAATTCAGGGTGGTCGATATACGGGTTACGATTGCCTTGAAATTCAAACGCTGCTTGGTTACGGTCAAGTTCCATTTGGCTTACAGGATCGCTGTTATGCCAGTTAAGCAGCATGGCTACAACCCAGTTCTCGAATACTTGGTTGCTTGAACCATTAAGTACAGCATTACTTGAGGTCGTTTTGGTTTGCCAAGTGCCTATTACATTTTCGTAGCGCGTTGCCATGTAAAAATAAGCGCGAGCAAAGTCACCTTTAAATTCGTCAATTGGCTCAAATACAGTACCTGAGTAATTTAATGAATTTGCGGCAGAACCTAATTTACTTCCGTTAGTTGATGTAAATGAAGCGCTTGCTACTTCACCAAATGGGAAGTTACTACGTTTTGAGTTTACATAACCGTCGGTTGCGTAAATATGATGCACATCTGAGTTCATTGGCTCAATAGTGCCGCCAAACCAGCTTTTAGGAAATGAATGCTCACGGTTGTAACAGCCGCCTTCTCCACTATAGTTACCACATTGATCGCTCACCGCAGCATAATTGTAGCTATCTGAGCCGTTTGGTTTTTCGCTATACATATCTAAAATGCTGTTATCGTTTTCAAAGTATGTATCACGTGCAGACGAGTCGTAAAAATTCCAAATAGCCGAGTAACCCTGTGCATTATGATCTTTAATAATATTATAAAGCTCAGTTTTTAGTGCATAACCCGATAACCCTTGAGCAGTAACATAATAGCCAGTGGGTGTTGGGTTGGTCCCGCCGCCATCACTAGAGCCACTACCTAAAGTAAATGCCGTGCTGTCTGTATTATTAAAACTTGCACCGCTAGCAAGTGTGGTAGAGCCTTGCTTAAGCGCATAACTGCCATTACCTGTTGAACAACACATGCCATCGCCGTAGCTGTCGTTAATAACAAGTGTGTAAGTTCCATCAGTTAGGCATATTTGCTCATCATACTGAGTGTTTGATGCGTAACCACTGCCGTTAGCAACAGCACTACCTTGATTGTTATTAACGGCCCAGCTAGTTTCGCTACCGTAATTATCGGTATTAAGCGTTAAGGTAAGGCTATTGTCGGTACAGCTTGTTGATGCGCTGCCATCAGCGTTTGGTAAAAAGTTATCTACGTATACGGTTTCGTTGCCATCAAATCCACTTACATCATAAAACCTAAGCCCTACGCTAATTGTTTTATCACTACTTGCTGAATAGCTATGGCTAACTGTTTGCCATTGGTTAGTTTGTGCTTGATTTGAATAGCTTTGATAACCATCTACATACAAGCGAGCTTTAATTTTACCTTCGGTGTGGTAAACATCAGCCGAAAAGTTATAGGTTTTACCTGCTTCTACAGCAACTTGTTGTAGTAAATCAGTGTTACTTTGCGATCCTGTTGTTACATTGACAGCAGCAGAGCTACTACCGCTTTTAACTGTACTGGTTGAGCGAGATAAAGCAATTCCGCTATCTATCGTAGTCCATGCATCAGGTGTATTGCCAGTCCATTGTTCAAAGCCGCCATTAGCTACATTGGCCATTACAGGTAATGAGCCAAGTAACAATGCGGTACTAAGTAGTTTATTTTTATATTTCCCGTGTAACATAGTTGTTCCTATTTTTATTTTGAATGAGGAATATACCCTACATTAGTTAGGTTACAAAATTGTTAATTTAAAGTGCCATAAAAGGCAACAATCGTCCTTTAATCTGTTTTTGAAGGTATTTTTATAAATTAATAACTAAATGGAATATCAAAGCAGATTCTATTCTTTTTTTATCTATGCAGAGCCCGTTATCCTACATACTTAGAAAACCTCAACAGATACGCTCTGGATGAGGTAAAACTCATTTTTAACAATACACAAAGTGTGTTGTGTTTAATTTTCAGGGTTATGGGGAATCGATTCATGTTGTTAGGTCAACTAAATGCTGCGGCAAGCCCGCTATCGCAAGATCAAGTACAAAAGCTGCAAGGTTTAGTGGCTGAACTTAATCCAATTCAACAAGCGTGGGTAAGTGGTTACTTAGCTGCAAATGCTAATTCGGCTGCGTTAGGCGCTCCTACTGCTGGCGTACCGGCGGCTGCGGGTGATGCAGCAGCGATAACTATTTTATATGGTTCGCAAACAGGTAACGCAAAAGGTGTAGCTACCAAAATGAAAGAGCAGGCTGAGTCGCGAGGCTTAGCCGTTAAGCTTGTTAGCATGTCAGATTACAAACCAACAGCCCTGAAAAAAGAAAAGTTTTTAACTATCGTTGTATCTACTTACGGCGAAGGTGAGCCACCAGAAGACGCAGAAACACTTCACGAATTTTTAGCCACTAAAAAAGCGCCAAAACTAGACGATGTAAAAATAGCGGTTATTGGCTTAGGTGATTCTAGCTATGAGTTTTTCTGCCAAACAGCAAAAGATTTTGAAGAGCGTTTAAATAAACTCGGTGCGCAAACCATATATCAACGTGCTGATTTAGATGTAGATTACGAAGATGAAGCTGCAACATGGATCGCCGGTGCCGTTGATGCATTCGAACCTGATTTAAAAGCGCAGCAAGAAGCCGCTGGTGGTCAAGTTGTATCAATGCCATTTGGCGCACCAACGACTGCTTCAAGCCAATATACAAAACAAAATCCATTTGAAGCAGAGCTATTAACAGTTCAAAAAATTACCGGTCGCGACTCGACTAAAGATGTACGCCACGTTGAAATTTCGCTTGAAGGTTCAGACATTACTTACACACCAGGCGATTCATTAGGTGTGTACTTTTTAAATGATGATGTATTAGTTGATGAAGTACTTACACTTACTCAAATAGATGCAACAAGCATTGTAAAAGTAGGTGATGAAGAGCTAAGCGTACGCGGCGCACTTATTGAAAAACTAGAGCTGACTCAGTCATACCCAGGTTTTGTAGAAAAATACGCAATAGCAACTGGTACGCCTGAATTATTAAAGCTTGTAGAAGATAAAGCCGCAATGCGTGCGTATATTGAACCTCGCCAAATATTTGATGTAATTCGCCAAAACCCTGCAAAAATTGATGCACAAACATTAGTAGATTGCCTACGTAAACTACAAGCTCGTTTGTACTCAATTGCATCTAGCCAAGCTGAGGTTGAAGACGAAGTACATTTAACACTAGGTCTAGTGCAGTTTGATGCATTTGATAGCGAGCATTTAGGTGGCTGTACTGGTTACTTAACTCGTCGTGCAGAAGAAGGTTGTAAAGTTAAAGTATTTAGCGAACACAACGACAATTTCCGCCTACCCACTAACGATGATACACCTGTGATTATGGTTGGTCCTGGTACGGGTATTGCGCCGTTTCGTGCATTTTTACAAGAACGTGATTCGCGTGAAGCGCAAGGCAAAAACTGGTTGTTTTTTGGTAACCCACATTTCACTCAAGATTTTTTATACCAAGTAGAAATACAGGGTTATTTAAAATCGGGTTTACTTAACAAAGTAGATGTTGCATTTAGCCGTGACCAAGCAGAAAAAGTATATGTGCAAGATAAGTTACGCAGTAATAGTAAAGACGTGTTTGAATGGTTAGAAGCCGGTGCTCACTTTTATATTTGTGGCGATGCAAATCGCATGGCAAAAGATGTACACAACGCCTTGCTTGATATTGTTAAAGAAAACACAGGCAAGAGCAATGAAGACGCAGAGCAATATTTAAAAGATTTGCGTAGCGCAAACCGCTATCAGAAAGACGTGTATTAATCACGTTTCTTATTTTATTTAACAGCTAGCAGCCGTCACTGTAACAAATTTAGGATTTAAAATGAGCGAACAAGATAAAAACGTAAAACTTTCTGATAACGAACGTTTGAAAAGAGAAAGTAACTTTTTACGTGGCACCATAGAAAAAGATTTAACAGACGAAATTACCGGTGGCTTTACAGCCGATAACTTTCAGCTAATTCGTTTTCATGGCATGTATCAGCAAGATGACCGCGATATACGTGGTGAGCGCGCTAAGCAAAAGCTAGAGCCGCTACATAATGTAATGTTACGTGCACGTATGCCTGGCGGTATTATTAAGCCAGAGCAGTGGTTAGCAATCGACAAGTTTGCAGATGACAAAACAAGCTACGGCAGCATTCGTTTAACAACGCGTCAAACGTTTCAGTTTCATGGTGTATTAAAGCCTAATATTAAAGGCATGCACCAAATGCTTGATAGCGTAGGTATAGACTCTATTGCTACCGCGGGTGACGTTAACCGTAACGTGCTTTGTACTACTAACCCCGTTGAGTCTGAGTTACACCAAGAAGCTTACGACTGGGCTGCAAAAATTTCTGAACATTTATTACCAAAAACGAAAGCGTATGCTGAAATTTGGCTAAATGGCGAAAAAGCAGAAACCACAGAAGAGCCAATTTTAGGATCTAACTACTTACCGCGTAAGTTTAAAACAACGGTAACTATCCCACCTAACAACGAAGTTGATGTGCACGCTAACGATTTAAACTTTGTGGCAATTGCTGATAACGGCAAGCTAGTTGGTTTTAACGTATTAGTGGGCGGTGGCCTTGCCATGACGCATGGCGATACAGCAACTTATCCGCGCAAAGCCGATGACTTTGGCTTTATTACGCTAGAAGATACCTTAAAAATTGCAGAGCATGTTGTATCTGTGCAGCGCGATTGGGGTAATCGTTCAAACCGTAAAAATGCAAAAACTAAATACACATTAGACCGTGTAGGTGTTGATGTATTTAAAGCAGAAGTTGAAAAGCGCTCAGGCGTTACGTTTGCACCAAGCCGTCCGTTTGAGTTTACTCATCGTGGCGACCGCATTGGTTGGGTTGAAGGCATTGATGGTAAGCACCACTTAACGCTATTTATTCAAAGTGGTCGTATTTTAGACTATCCAGGCAAGCCGCTTAAAACAGGTTGTCGTAAAATTGCAGAAGTTCACCAAGGTGACATGCGTATGACGGCAAACCAAAACTTAATTATTGCTGGCGTACCTGCAGATCAAAAAGCCGTAATTGAAGAAATTGCTCGTAGCCATGGCCTGATTGATGACACAGATTCGCAGCAGCGTAAAAATTCTATGGCGTGTGTTTCACTGCCAACGTGCCCACTTGCAATGGCCGAAGCAGAGCGTTACTTACCAAGCCTAGTAGAAAAAACTGAAGCATTACTTGCTAAGCACGGTATACCCGATGACAGCATTATTATGCGCGTTGTAGGTTGCCCGAACGGCTGTGGCCGCGCAATGCTTGCAGAAGCTGGTTTAGTGGGTAAAGGCCCAGGTAAATACAACGTTTACTTAGGTGGTAATTTAGAAGGTACACGTATTCCTAAATTGTACCTTGAGAACGTAGGCGAAGACGTTTACCTAGAAGCATTCGATAAGCTCATTGGCCAATGGGCGAGCGAGCGCAATGACGGTGAGTGTTTTGGTGACTTTGTTATACGCAAAGGCATTGTTGCTGAAGTAAAAGTATCAGTAACCGATTTTCACGCTTAATTAAATACCAGCGCTTTGGCGCTGGTGAGGTTTGGAATTTACCATGAGTGAATTTAAAAACATTTTACAGCTAGATAAACAAAGCCAAACGGCTATGTTAGCTGATGCTAATGGTTTACTAGCGAATATGAGCGCAGAACAGCGTGTTGCATGGGCGCTTGATAACTTGCCTAATACGGCTTTTTTATCATCTAGCTTTGGTATTCAAGCGGCAGTAATGCTGCATTTAATGACCTCACAACGTCCAGATATTCCCGTTGTATTAACCGATACAGGCTATTTGTTTCCTGAAACGTATCAGTTTATTGAGCAAATGAGTGAGCGTTTATCACTTAACTTAAAGGTGTATAGAGCGCCACTTAGCCCAGCATGGCAAGAGGCTAAATTTGGTAAACTATGGGAGAAAGGCGAAGACGGCATTAAGCAATATAATCAGCTTAATAAAGTAGAGCCGATGACCCGCGCGTTAAAAGAAATAGAAGCGGGCACGTGGTTTAGTGGTCTGCGTCGCGATCAATCATCTACACGTGCTGATAAACAGTTTGTAGAAATTAGCCGTGGTACCGTTAAAGTGTACCCGATTATTGAATGGTCTAACCGCGACGTGTATCAGTATCTTACCAAGCACGATTTACCTTACCACCCATTATGGGAGCAAGGTTATGTGTCTATGGGAGACGTACATACAACACGTAAGTTAGAACCAGGAATGACAGAGGAAGAAACTCGCTTTTTTGGTTTAAACCGAGAATGCGGACTACACATGGATGGTGACGGTATTTAACGCGACTACGGTGTAGTTAAATGCAAATAAAAACGCAGCTTCGGCTGCGTTTTTATTTTCTTTTATTAGGGTACAAAAAATTGCCTAATTAAGTGTTTTTTATTAGACTCAAGGCAATAAAGGATTAATTAAAGCAGGAACGCTATGAAATACTTTACCTACTTAGCTATATCAATCATGGCTATTGCAGTTATCTCTTTGTTTTATTTAAAAAAGCCCGATGGTCAAACATGGCTTTCTGCATCATCAATTAGCAGTGAATCTCAGCAAATTAAAGAAAAAATGGTTGCGCTATCTAGCAATACTTTGGACCAAGCAGTGCAGGGAGTTAAGCAAGCTGGCGATAAAATTGCGAGCAGTATTTCTGATGAACCAATGCCTGAAAGTACTACCTCAAGCAGCAAAATTTTTAAGTGGCAAGACGAAACAGGCCAATGGCACTTTTCTGATACACCTAACCCGCATGCAAAAAGTATTGAAGTAAAACTCGATCCTAAAGATATTACTGTTATTGCAGCAGAAGACACGTCTATTTTAAATACCTCTCCAAGTACAAATACAATGTCGGCTGCACCAGAGGGGATTAGTATTTTGAACCCAGACTCTGTTAAAAAGCTATTTAATGATGCCGAAAATGTAAAAGACAAACTAGAAAAACGTAATAAAGAAATTAATAATTTAAGTGCACTTTAATTATTTAGAGTGAGTACTTTTATGGTTTTTTAAATAACGTTTTTCGGCTTCCATCAATAATACGGTTAAATATATTTTAGTAGGAAGCGACAACAACACGCCTATAGCAATGCATGCCGCCGCTATAATTATTCCTTTAATACCATGATTAACAGTGAAGTAACTCGACACAATTAAAGTGTGGCCAGTCACGATAAGGCACAACCCAAGCACTATTGATGTTTTAAGCAGCCTAATTATCATTGTTTGCGACATAGTTACCTCACTAAGAGTAGCCCTAGGGCCTGTTTATCTTTCGAGGTTAAATTTGCAGCAGTGTGTTTGGTATTTAGGCAAGGCAGAGCCTATGTAGTGTGGTTATTCCCCATGAATAGGCGATAACGTGGAATAAATGCCAAACATGCGCTGCCCGAAGGGTTCTGCCTAGGGGCTATTTACTCTTTGTTGCTCGGTTTTTACTTAGCCCACTAGGTTACAAACCTCACGCCGCGATTAAATAGCCCCTAGGTTGAACAAATTTTAATCCTGAAAGGTCAACAGGCCCTAGTGTAGGCACGCTTTAAATGCTTAGCATTGATTTAAGACAACAAACAGCACACATAAAAAAGCCCAGCTTATTATTAAGCTGGGCTTTTAAATGTATTAACTACTGTCTTTGTTAGTCGAGCATATTACGCAGTACATATTGTAAAATACCGCCGTGTTTGTAGTAATCCCACTCTTTAGGGGTATCAATACGTACATCAGCACTCAAGGTTACTTTTTTACCTTCGGCATTTGTAGCAATAACGGTTACTTCATCGGTTTTATCGTACAGGCCATCAATATCAAATTGTTCTTGCCCTGTTAACCCATGTGACTCGTAGCTTTCACCTTCTTTAAATTGCAGAGGTAATACACCCATACCAATTAAGTTAGAGCGATGAATACGTTCATAGCTTTGTGCTACAACGGCTTTAACGCCTAATAAAAGTGAGCCTTTAGCAGCCCAGTCACGAGATGAACCCGTACCGTATTCCTTACCCGCTAAAATAATGAGTGGCGTATTATTTTTTTGATACTCCATTGCTGCATCATAAATACTCTCTAGCGTATCGCCAGGCTGAGTACGTGTTACGCCACCTTCAGTACCTGGAGCTAGTAAGTTTTTAAGACGCACATTAGCAAACGTACCACGCATCATTACTTCGTGATTACCACGGCGTGAACCGTACGAGTTAAACTGCGCTTTATCTACGCCATTTTCTTGCAAGTATAAACCTGCTGGTGCATCTGCTTTAATAGCACCTGCTGGAGAAATATGGTCAGTGGTTACTGAATCCCCAAGTTTAGCTAAACAACGTGCGCCTTCGATAGTGGGGATACCTGGTGGTTCTACTTTCATACCATCAAAAAATGGTGCTTTTTTAATGTAGGTAGATGCGTCATCCCAATCGTAAAGTTTGCCATCGGGTATTTTAATTTGCTGCCAGCGGCTATCGCCTTCGTAAACGTTAGCGTAGCTTTTTTCGAACATTTCTTTAGTTACTGTTTCTTTAACTAGGTCACTTACTTCTTTAACGCTTGGCCAAATGTTTTTAAGGTAAATATCATTACCGTTAGCATCTTGAGCAAGGGGTTCGTTGTATACGTCAATATCGGTTCTACCTGCAATGGCATAAGCTACAACAAGCGGAGGAGAGGCTAAAAAGTTCATTTTAACATCTTGGTGAATACGCCCTTCAAAGTTACGGTTACCCGATAAAATAGAGCTCACTACTAATTTATGTTTTTGAATTGCGTCTGATATTTCAGTTGCAAGCGGCCCTGAGTTACCAATACACGTAGTACAGCCGTAGCCAACTAAGTTAAAGCCTAGGCTTTCTAGGTCATCCATCAGGCCTGCTTTTTCTAGGTAGTCGGTAACTACTTTAGAGCCTGGTGCAAGTGATGTTTTAACCCAAGGTTTTACATTAATGCCTAACTGTTTTGCTTTTTTGGCAACCAAACCAGCAGCTAAAATAACACTTGGGTTAGAAGTATTAGTACAGCTGGTAATTGCGGCAATAACACAAGCGCCATCGTTTAACTCAAACTCTTGCCCTTTAAATTTAACCTTGGCGGCGCCCATAAACTGCGCTTCGTTAACTGGTTCATCTGGATTTGTTGTTGGCCCTTCACTTTCAATACGAGCTTGTTCTTCGTCGCTATTATCACGACGAGCCATACGTTCATCTTGAAAGTTTTTTAAATGCTGGCTAATCACTTCACCAGCCTTGTCTAGGGAAATTCTATCCTGTGGTCGTTTAGGGCCTGCAAGGCTTGGTACAACATCACCTAGTTTAAGCTCGAGTGTATCGGTATAGCTAGCTTCGTCACCATCGTTACGCCATAAACCTTGGTGTTTTGCGTAATCCTCAATTACCTTTAGGTGACTTTCGTCGCGGTTTGTTAAGCGAAGGTAGTTAATGGTTTCATCATCAATTGGGAAAATACCACACGTAGCGCCGTATTCAGGTGCCATATTCGCTATGGTTGCTCTATCGGCAAGTGGTAAGTCGGCAAGGCCATCACCATAAAACTCTACAAATTTACCCACTACACCATGGTTACGCAGTATTTCTGTTACCGTTAATACTAAATCTGTAGCGGTAGTACCTTCAGGTAAGCGGCCACTTAGCTTCATACCGACTACTTGTGGAATGAGTAAGCTAATTGGCTGACCAAGCATGGCTGCTTCAGCTTCAATACCGCCTACACCCCAACCAAGCACACCTAAGCCATTAATCATGGTGGTGTGAGAGTCAGTCCCTACAAGCGTATCTGGGTAAGCGAATTTTTTGCCGTCGCGCTCTTCATTAAAAACAACGCGCGCTAAGTATTCTAGGTTTACTTGGTGAACAATACCGGTTGCTGGTGGCACTACTTTTAAATTATCAAAAGCGGTTTGTCCCCAACGTAAAAATTCATAACGTTCTTTATTTCGGTCGTATTCAAGTTTTGCATTTAAATCAAATGCACCATCATTTCCGTAGCCATCTACTTGTACCGAATGATCAATAACAAGTTCAGCAGGTGATAACGGGTTTATTTTTGCAGGATCACCACCTAGTTTTTCCATTGCGTCACGCATCGCGGCTAAATCTACAATAGCGGGTACACCGGTAAAATCTTGCATAACAACACGGGCGGGAGTAAAGGCAACTTCAGATGCAGGCTTTGCTTGAGGATCCCAATTAAGAAGGGCTTGAATATCTTGTTCTTTTATATTTGCGCCATCTTCGTTACGAAGAAGGTTTTCAAGTAATACTTTTAAGGAAAAGGGCAGTCGTTTCGCTTTGTCGCCAAGTCCTTTTAGAGAATGAATATGATATTGCTCACCATTTATTGTGAGCTGATGTTGGGTATCGAAACTATTATTCATTATTTGCCCCTTTATGAATTAGAAAAATATTTTGAAGAGTGACCTCTGTAGTGTTCGAGTTGCAAAGTACATACCAGTGTAAAAAATCGTGTTTAGAGAACGAATTTTATACAGTTAATATAGTAGAGATGATGCTGAAAAGTTTAATTTCAAGAGATGATTTGAAAGAGGTAGGGTCAAAAGTTATTTCAACCCTTATTAATTACTGTAACCAACCTTGTTGCTTACCTTTAATACTCAAACAAAGTAAAGCGATGGCAATAACGATTACAAAAATAGGCATAAATACAGCACTTGCGCCAAGTAGCTCAATACTGTTTATGACCACAAAATTATAATATTGCTGAATTAAAATAGCGCCGAGCGATAGCGCAAAAGTAGGTGTTGCCAGCGCGTTTTTAGCAAGTAAAAACAGACAACCAAAAGTGCTTCCAAATACAGCTATAGCAAATGAAATGGTTGACCAAATAGGAACGTTAGAGTAGGCAGCTTGTTGATCTAGCGGAAGTTTACCTATCATTTCGGGTGTCATCATCATGTGCATAGCAAATGCAATAACGCCAAGTAAGTTCCATACGAGTGCCGCCCATACAACGGGCTTAAACCAATTTTTAGGTGTTTTAACAGACATTTTATAACCTTGTTTTTATTATTATTAACTAGGTTATTAAAGAGTAAAAAGGCCAACTATACAAGTTGACCTTTTTATATAAAAAGAGGGCTTTTAAATGCTTAACCAAATGAAATAGGTCGACGACCTGTTTTATCATCTACTTTTGGTTTTTTAGTTCGCTTACGCTTACTTTTAGCTGGCTGATTTGTTGGTTGTGGTGCAGCTTGCTTTGACTCTGCTTGAGTTTGTACCGCAGGTTTTTCTGCAGGGGTTGCATCTTCACTTAGCGCAAGTTTAAAAAATTCACCATCAAATTCTAATACATCGCCACTGTATAATTTTTTCCGCTTTATTGTACAAATTTCATGGTTAACACCCACATAGCCTTCGGTAATTAGGTTTTTAGCTTGGCCGCCACCTTCAACTAAGTTTAGTACTTTTAATAATTTACAGAGCTCAATCGGCTCTTCTTCTAATTCTATTTCTATGTATTCTTCGTTCATATTTGCTCTCGGTGGGGTAACGCACAGGCTGTAGTATAAAGGCTTGCAGCTACTTTTGCACCAAAGCAAGTGACTTTCGCTAATTGTAATACGTAAATAGCTATGAAATTTTTTATGTATTTTATCTGTCTTTAAAAAAACTGAAGCAATTGAAGAGTAACCTTTGCAGCAGTTAATTTTACGTGTGGCCTGCTAATTGCTAAAACTTTGGCGGATTAAATAGTTTTCATTAAATGGAGTAGGAAATGGGCGTAAGATTGGCAATGAAAAAAGAGCTAATGGGATTAGACAATTCAGGTATGTTAACTGCTGACGATGTTAGAGAGCACCTTGCTAATTCTGTAAAAAAGCAAGCTGATCAAGATGAGCGCGGTTTTTCTGTAATTTCAAAGTTCAATGATACCCATAGCCGTTTAGTTAGTGGCGATGCCACGAGAAAAACAAAACTCGAGTTTGAACGACATCGTTTATTTAAAGAAGTTTTATATACTCGAAAAAGTGTTGATGCTTGGTTAGATAGCCAAACCAATTAAATTGCTATAAATAGTTACCTTTAATAGACTACAAGCGTAATCAAAAGGGGTAACTATGAAAAATGGAATTTTAATGTGTGTGTTGGCATTACCATTAGCTGCGTGCCAACAACCTACCGTGTATGTATTTAGTGAAAACTTGCAAGATGAACAGAGCAATCAGCTCGATGCTGCGCTAAAAGCACAATCGCTCCCTTATGAATATGTACCGCTGGCAATCCCATCAGAGTTTGGTGAGGCTACATTACTCTTATCAAGTGACAAAATTTACCCAAAAGAGACTGAGCAGTTAGCTACTATTATGCAGGGGCTAGGTTACGAGCCACAAGTTAACTATACAACGCGTTCAAATCATTTTTATGGTGATGGCAATATAGGCTTTTATCTAAAAAATGCAGTGGCGGGTACAACCTTTGTTATGCCTAAAAAGTTACGAACAACTCAATGCAGCGAAGACAAGTACAATGATTTACTCGTCACATTTACAGATAAATATGCTGACTTTACCTTACCCAGTGGCGCTGTTGTAAGGTTAGGTTGGGAGTTTTTGTACGGTTACGTTGTCATTTATTACAAAAATTATTCGCAAACATACAGTCACTCACAACCATTTATAAATACGCCCTTTGGCGCCAAACCATCCGATACTTACAGGTTTACAGCTCACGTTAATAACCCCAGCTGGCTTGATTGCTCACTACAAATTGTTTATATGGACTGAGTGATAGAGTTAATCGTGAGTTTCTATATGCTCGCTAAGTTTTGCAATACGCAGACTCATACCTTCTATAATTCGGTCTTTAATTTTTTCGCGGATAACATTAGGTAAGCGGGTGAGTGCTTCAGGGGTAATGGCAAGTACTATGGTGTCGGTTTTAGCGCGAGCACTGGTACTGCGCTCTCGGTTATTTATAAAGGCACCTTCACCTATAAATTCACCGGGCTCAATAGTGCCAAGTTCTAGCAAATGGTTATGCTTAAATACCAGTAAAGCGCCGCTAAGTACAATGTACAAACGTTTGTCGTTATCGTATTGCTTAAATAAAAATTGATGCTGGCTTACTAAATACAACAGGCCGAACGACTCTAATAAGACTTGGCGCTCGCTGAGCGTAAATTCTTTAAAAAAGTGCAGCCTGTTTATTATTTCCATTTGTTTGAATAATGGAATATGTTCGATTAGCTTCATCAATAACCAAATGTGTTAAAAGCGTTTAATCAGCTAATATTGCGCTCTTTTAATTTTCGGGTCAACGTGTTGCGTCCCCAACCAATTTTTATAGCAGCATCTTGCTTATGACCAGAACAATTAGCCAGTGCGGTTTTAATTAAGCGAGTTTCTAGCTGGGCTTGAATGTCAGGCCAAATATTTTCTTTGCCTTTTTTTAGCTCTTGATTAAGCCATTGTTGAAACGCATCTAACCAATCACCTTCTTCTTGGGTTGGTGAAGCATCCAGAATCTCCGGCGGTAAGTCTTGCTCGCTTACAAGCTCACCCGGTGCCATAACTGTCAGCCAGCGACACGTGTTTTCTAATTGGCGTACATTGCCTGGCCAATTAAATAAACGTAATTGCTCTGTTGCCTTAGGGCTCAGCACTTTGCTTTCTACTTGTAGCTCTTTAGCGCTTTTATGTAAAAAATGTTGCGATAAGCTTTCTATATCTTCAGTGCGTTCTCGAAGAGCGGGTAAACGTAGGCGCACAACATTAAGACGATGAAATAAATCATCCCTAAATTTGCCCTGTTTAACTAAATCTTCAAGGTTTTGGTGCGTAGCTGCAATAATGCGTACGTCCACTTTTATACTTTGATGGCCACCAACGCGATAAAACTCACCATCGGCAAGAACGCGTAATAAACGTGTTTGTACATCAAGTGGCATATCACCAATTTCATCTAAAAATAGTGTGCCGCCATTGGCTTGCTCAAAACGGCCTTTACGCACGCTGTCGGCGCCCGTAAATGCGCCTTTTTCGTGGCCAAATAACTCTGACTCAACAAGCTCTTTTGGAATGGCTGCCATGTTAAGTGCAATAAATTGGTTTTCTTTACGTGGGCTATGATTGTGCAAAGCACTGGCGACAAGTTCTTTACCTGTTCCAGATTCACCATTTATTAATACGCTCATGCTAGAAGCCGATAGTTTACCTATCGCTCTAAACACTTCTTGCATTGCGGGCGCTTCACCAATTATGTGGGCACTTTTTGGTGGAGCTTGCTTGCGCTTAGTTTTTTTAGTGGAGTTTGCTCTGCATGCGCTTTCGACTAGCGCCACTGCTTCGTTTAAATCAAACGGCTTAGCGAGGTATTCAAAAGCACCTTTTTGGAATGCATTTACAGCTGAGTCTAAATCTGAGTGCGCAGTCATTATAATAACCGGCAGCCCAGGGTTTTGCTCCGCAATAAGTTCAAGCAACGCCATACCATCCATACCAGGCATTCGTACGTCAGAAACTAAAACAGTAGGTTGGCTAAACTTTAGGGCGCTTAGTACATCTTGCGCATTAGCAAAGCTCTCTGTGTTAAACCCTGCACGGGTTAGTGCTTTTTCAAGTACAAATCGAATAGAAGCATCATCATCTACAAGCCAAACTGTTTTCATGCAAACTCCAAACATTAATCTGCAAAGGGCAGATAGATATTAAATTCAGTATGTCCAGGCCAGCTATCACATTCTATATAGCCATCATGTTGATCTATCAGTGTTTGCGCTATTGAGAGTCCTAACCCAGAGCCACCTTCTTTATTGGTGATCATAGGGTAGAACAGTGTTTCGCGTACACTGGGATCAATACCTGGTCCGTTATCAGATATTTGGATCAACAAGGCTTTTTTAGGTGCTTTACCTGGGCGACGATGCTGATGATTAATGCGGGTTTTTATTGTTATTTCACCGCCATCTACAAGCGCCTGTTGGGCATTTCGAACAATGTTTAATACCACTTGCTGAATTTTGCCTTGATCAATGTATACATCAGGAATACTTGGGTCGTAATCTTTAACTAAGCTAATGTTAGAACAATTATCTAACGTACTTAGCCTTGCAACTGATTCAAGTGATTGATGTATATTGCCATACGATTTTTGCGGAAGTTGATTGGGCCCCAAAAGCCTATCTACTAGTTCGCGTAATCGGTCGGCTTGCTCAATGATGAGCTCAGCACATTGATCTCTTTCTTGTTGATCAACCTCATACTGCAATAACTGCGCCGCTCCGCGAATTCCACCTAAAGGATTTTTAATTTCGTGAGCTAAGCCTCTAATTAGGTTTCGGGCAGCTTGATATTGATGCATTTGATTAGACGCTTGGTCGTGCTTAATTTCGTCATCGGTTTGGCGCCACTCAAATAAAATATAAAGCGAGCCATTAAACTTAATTTGTCGTGTACTTACGGCTACTTTTGCATGGCGAGAATCGCTAAAAACCACGTCAGCTCTATGCTGCTGGCAATCTACGCCTTCAACTAATGAGTATTGTTCTATACGCTGTAAATCGATTGAATGGTAGTTAAAAAGGCTATCAAACGGTTGTTCTAACAAGCGCTTATTACCAAGGCCAAGCAGCTCGCTGGTACTGGTGTTGGCATATACAACGGTGAAGTTTTTATCAAGTAGCATGATAGCGGTTGTTTGATTTTGCCAAATGGCATCGAGTAGCTCAGGGCTAAAGTTTTTATTATTAATCATAGCTGCACCATTTTAGTGCGTGGATGTTTGCAAGCAAGTTATATGGTTAAATACACTGCTGCACGTTTAGTAATGCCCCAATTTAGTTACCTAGGTTTAGCCCTTTTCGGTGCATAAAAAATATGCAGGGTTCGCTTGTAGCAATAACTTGGTTTTTACTATTAAAAAGCTTTAATTGTAGTGTGTGCTGACCACGTTCTACATCTCTAATTGCAAAGGTTGAGCTGTCACTGGCTGGGCCGTGTGCTTTACCATCAATAAAAAGTTGTATAGTAAAACCAGTTTCAAAGCGTGGTTTTATTCGGCTAGTTACATAAACAGTGCCGGTATTTTCACGAATAGTCTGGTTATGATCAGGTGAGGAAATAGCAATACTAAAGGCCGCTTGTTGAGGCTGAGGTTGCTCGTCAAAAATGTCAGTATTTGTTGCAGGCATATTAAGATCTTGGCTGGTGAGCTTTACCTCTTGGGCCCCTTTATGAGGGGTGTCTGAGAACACTAATACGCCATTTTTATCTTTCCAAGCGTATATTTTTGTTTCACCGGCATAACCATAATTACTTAATCCTAAAGTAATTAATAGTAATAAAATCTTGTTATTCACTCTGCAGCCCTGCATTTTTATCGGTAACTTAACTTTAGTGGAGATTGACTAATTTTACCATTAAAAAAGCCCGCAAAGCGGGCTTGAGAACACACATATTTTTTACAGCTTAATTAACAGCTGTAGTACATTTCAAACTCAACTGGGTGAGTTGTCATGTTAAGCTTTTCAACTTCTTTAGACTTAAGTTCGATGTAAGCATCGATTAAGTCATCAGTGAATACGCCACCTTGAGTTAAGAATTCACGGTCTGCGCTAAGTGCAGATAGTGCTTCGTCAAGTGATGCTGCAACAGTTGGAATTTCTGCTGCTTCTTCAGCTGGTAAGTCGTATAAATCTTTATCCATAGCATCGCCAGGATGGATCTTGTTTTTGATACCATCAAGGCCAGCCATAAGCATTGCTGAGAAAGCAAGGTATGGGTTAGCAGTTGGATCCGGGAAGCGTACTTCAATACGACGACCTTTTTCAGATGGAACCACTGGGATACGGATTGATGCAGAACGGTTACGTGCAGAGTATGCAAGCATAACTGGTGCTTCAAAACCTGGTACTAAACGTTTGTACGAGTTAGTAGACGCATTTGCAAAAGCGTTAATTGCTTTAGCATGCTTGATGATGCCGCCAATGTAGTAAAGTGCATCTTCAGAAAGACCGCCGTACTTATCACCAGCAAAAAGGTTTACACCATCTTTAGCAAGTGACTGGTGACAATGCATACCAGAACCGTTATCACCAACAACTGGCTTAGGCATAAACGTTGCTGTTTTACCGTATAAGTGAGCCATGTTATGGATAACATATTTCATTTCTTGAATTTCATCCGCTTTTAATACCATTGTATTAAAGCGAGTAGCGATTTCGTTTTGACCTGCTGTTGCTACTTCGTGGTGATGTGCTTCTACTACTTGGCCCATTTCTTCTAGAACTAGACACGTAGCTGAACGCCAATCTTGGAAGTCATCAACTGGAGCAACTGGGAAGTAACCGCCTTTAACACCTGGACGATGACCAGTGTTGCCATCTGCATATTCTTTATCTGAGTTCCAAGCAGCTTGCTTAGAATCAATTTTGTACATAGATCCAGACATATCTGATTTGTATTTAACATCGTCAAATACGAAAAATTCTGGCTCAGGGCCAAATAAAACAGTGTCTGCAATGCCTGTAGATTTCATGTAATCTTCAGCGCGCTTAGCAACAGAACGCGGGTCGCGCTCATAGCCTTGTAGTGTAGAAGGCTCTACTACGTCACAACGTAAAATTAATGTCGCTTCTTCAGTGAAAGGGTCTAGTTTGATTGACTCAGGAACTGGCATTAATACCATGTCTGATTCGTTTATGCCTTTCCAGCCTGCAATTGAAGAACCGTCGAACATTTTACCGTCTTCGAAAAAATCTTCATCAACTTGGTGATGAGGGATCGATACATGTTGTTCTTTACCCTTAGTGTCAGTAAAGCGTAAATCAATGAACTTGACGTCATTTTCTTTAATAAAATCTAAAACCGATTGTGACATGTGTCCTCCAACTATTGGGTTTTGTTATTGCTGCATAATTGCTTTGGTATTTACTAAGCTGATTTTGTGCCATTATTGTAACTGGCTGTTTATAAATTAAAAAAATATCATTGCATCAAAATGGAATATACAAACGCACCATGTTGGTGCGTAAATATTCCATTTCGGTGCAAAATTTACAGAGCGTAATTTGTTGTTAATTTAATCAGCTGAAATTAGCATAACCTAAATGCAAAAGAGTAACAAAAAGATCGGAAAAATAGTCAAAAAGGCTGTTTTTCAAAAAAATATTGAAATTTAATTCATATAATTGTCATATATAAAACAGATACTTAGTAAAAGTATTGAGAAAGTTTTAAAATATGTATTGGATAAACTTTCATCCATGTCATTAATGAGGGATAATATGCGCCCTTTTAAATCCTATGCTGGGACATCTCGCGAAAGCGTGGATGAGTGCGTAGATCTTGCAGGATCATTGAGAATTTAATTTCTCTGAGTAAATATATGAGCATCGAAAAGTTAAGAAATATAGCGATTATCGCGCACGTTGACCACGGTAAAACAACTCTGGTTGACAAACTACTTGAGCAATCAGGTACATTAGAAACACGCGGCGGTAACGAAGAGCGCGTGATGGACTCAAACGACATTGAGAAAGAACGTGGTATTACCATTTTGGCTAAAAACACAGCCATCTCTTGGAACGACTACCATATCAATATCGTAGATACTCCGGGACACGCCGATTTCGGTGGTGAAGTTGAACGCGTACTTTCGATGGCTGACTCAGTATTATTACTTGTTGATGCTCAAGAAGGTCCAATGCCACAAACGCGTTTCGTTACGCAAAAGGCATTCGCGCAAGGCTTAAAGCCAATCGTAGTTATCAATAAAATTGATAAGCCAGGTTCACGTCCTGATTGGGTTATGGATCAAATCTTTGATTTATTCGACAACCTTGGCGCAACTGACGAACAGTTAGATTTTAAAGTAATCTACGCTTCAGCTATCAACGGCTGGGCAACACTAGATTTAGACGAGCCATCAGACAACATGGAACCTATGTTCAAGATGATCGTTGACGAAGTATCACCACCGGATGCAGATCCTGAAGGTGACTTCCAAATGCAAATTTCTCAACTAGATTACAACTCTTATGTTGGTGTAGTTGGTATTGGTCGTATTAAACGTGGTTCTGTTGCTCCTAACCAACAAGTTACTATTATCAGTGCTGATGGCACTACACGTAATGGTAAAATTGGCGCAGTACAAAGCTACCTAGGTCTTGAACGTATCGAAACTGATAGAGCTTACGCTGGTAACATCGTAACTGTAACAGGTATTGGTGAGCTTAAGATTTCTGATACAGTTTGTTTCCCAGGAAACGTTGAAGCATTACCACCACTAAGTGTTGATGAGCCAACTGTAACAATGACATTCTCTGTAAATAACTCACCTTTCTGTGGTAAAGAAGGTAAGTTTGTAACGTCACGTAATATCCGTGAACGTTTAGACAAAGAATTAGTACACAACGTAGCACTTCGCGTTGAAGATACTGGTAGCCCAGATAGCTTCCGTGTTTCTGGTCGTGGTGAATTACACCTAGGTATCTTAATCGAGAACATGCGTCGTGAAGGTTACGAGCTTTCAGTTTCTCGTCCGGAAGTTATCTTACGTACTGTAGATGGCGTTCTAGAAGAACCGTTTGAAACAGTTACTATTGACTGTCAAGACGAGCATCAGGGTTCTGTTATGGAACAAGTTGGCCTACGTAAAGGTGAGCTTACTAACATGACTCCAGATGGCAAAGGCCGTATGCGTTTAGATTTCATGATCCCTAGCCGTGGTTTAATTGGTTTCCAAACTGATTTCATGACGCTTACTTCGGGTTCTGGTCTTATGTACCATACGTTCGATCATTACGGTCCTCACAAAGGTGGCGACATCGGTGTTCGTAAGAACGGCGTAATGATTGCAAATGCAACTGGTAAAGCACTTACTAACGCATTATTCAACTTACAAGAACGCGGCCGTTTATTCATCGGTCACGGTGTTGAAGTATACGAAGGTATGGTTATCGGTATTCATAACCGTGATAACGACCTTACAGTTAACGCCCTTAAAGGCAAGCAGTTAACTAACGTACGTGCATCTGGTACTGATGAAGCGCAAACGCTTTCTCCACACCTTAACTACTCACTTGAGCAAGCGCTTGAGTTCATCGATGATGACGAGCTAGTTGAAGTAACTCCACTAAACATTCGTATTCGTAAGCGTTACCTTACAGAAAACGAACGTAAACGTGCAGGTCGTGGACCTAAAGCATAATCTATTAATTTAGAATTATGATTTTAAAAGCCGCTGTATTGAAAAATACAGCGGCTTTTTTGTGTTTTGAAAACAAGAGCTGTAGGCTATAAGTCGTCAGCTGACAGTATTTAGCTCAAAATTACATAGCTACTGTTTTGTGATGAAATTTCCATAATATATTTACCTCTAAAAGCGCAGCGCCTCTTAACCTCTTTGTGAATAATTTACTTAAAGATCTTTTGCACAAGGAGAAGGGAATGAGAAGAGAAAGAGAGAGCTGAAACAGCCATAATGCAAAGTATCAGTGTTTGTTGGTGGGATTTTTTTGCGTTGGGTTTCGCTTCGCTTCGCTCAACCCAACATACGTGTTCAATTATTTTATTGGTAGTTACTTACTTTTTAGGGAGTAGGGTGATTTTGCCAAATACGTCTGCATCTATAAAGCCACGATTTCTGTCGCCATTTACTGGTTGTACTTCGTGTGAACCCATAAAGTGCTCGCGCACGTCACTGCCATCGTTATCGCAATACGCTAACATAAAGCCTATTACTTGTTTTTCGCTAAGTGTAAGTGGGGGGTTTTTAGCACCTTCTTTATAATCATTAGGGTAGAGTTTTATTGCTACTTCCCAGGTAATATTAAAGGGTGCGGTGGTATTGCGCTTCCAGTTACTAACTAGGTGGTCGGTATACAAATGGGCTTTTTTATCAGGTCCGTAATCGGCAGCTTGGTTATCAAGGCCAATATGGTACGCCAATGCGGTGTGATTAAATTGATGATTTCCGCCCGATGCATCGCTATCAATAAATACTTCAAGCGCATCGTCATCCCAATATTTATAGGTTGGATCTGCGTGTGTATCTATTAGAACATCATCCACAATATCGGCTTGTAGGTATAAATAGTTTTGATCCCACAATAAACGATAACGCCCTTTAAAGTCGGCATCGTTTGATGGCAGTGTGCCATCCATTAGATAAGGCATGTCGTGCCAAGCGGCTTTATCCCATGCGCTTTCTGATACGCCATCAATAGTAATTGGAGTTGATGTATGTTCAACATCAATAGCCATTGCTGGCGTGCTTAATAAAAAGCTTAAGGCGAGTGCTAATTTCTTCATTAATCTCTCAATTTTATTGTCGATTTGTCTTAATGTAATAACAATCTTAAAACAGCTAAGTAAATAGTTACAGTGAAATACTTTCGCCTTCGTTTAAAATATACAGCGGTGTTTTAGCATCCATTTTTTTAACCATGTGTAATAAACGTAGCAAAGCAGAGTGGCTAGTATGGTCGCCCATTTTCCAACTTGAGTTACCATACCCCCAAGGAATCATTACTTTGCAGTTAAGTTCTTGTGCTGCGTTGAGCGCGTCTTCTGGTGTGGTGTGAACGTAGCGATAAAATTTACCACTTTCTTTACTGTAGTAAGATGCGATTGGTATTAAGCACACATCTATATCGCCATATTTTTGCTGTATGTCTTTAAAGTGTTTTGAGTAGCCCGTATCGCCTGCAAAAAATAAGGTACTGCCGTTTTGTTCAAGCAGCCAGCCATTCCATAAGTCTTTATTGTTATCTTCGTAAATAAAGGGCACCAATACGCGAGCGCTAAAATGATGAGCTGGCACGGCATTAATAACTAAGTCGTCAATGTTGGTTGTTGAGTACCACGGCATTTCGCTAATATTAAAACCGCCGGTGGGGAAGTTGTCGGCCATACCGAGTGGTGTTAAATAGCGAGGTTTATTGCCAATGCTTTGTATGTCGGCCTTATTAAAGTGATCGTAATGAATATGCGAATACATTACAGCATCAATATTTTCCAGTTCTTGCTCACTAGGCCAAGCGCCGGCTTTACGATAAATACCACCGCCGAGTTTAAAGCCAAGTGCGACTGGAGAATCAAACTGATTTTTTACCGGATCAAACAGCACACTTTGACCATTTGGGGTGTTAATTACAAAACTAGCGTGGCCAAGCCAGCGTACGGTATAGCCGGTGCTAAGTTGTGGTTTAGTTTGCAGACCTTGGTACTGGCAGTTTTCGCTGCCGGTTTTGCATAGTAAGTCTGGGTGGGCTGGGTAGCAGTTTTCAGTGCAGGTAGTGGGATATGTTTTTTCACCTGCGTATAAATTTTTATAACGACCGTTCTTATCATTAATAACAACAACTGAGTCGGGGCTGGTAATACGGTTAATATTATTAGGTGCGGCGCAGGCAGTTAGTAAGCATAAAAGCGTTGTTGCGGTTAAAAAGCGTTTCATTGTAAATCCCTTTTAGCATGCCTTTAACATAAAAAAGCCTGCAATTAAGCAGGCTTGTTAAAGTAACAAATAATTAGCCAGCGCTGTTCATTTGTTCAATAAATTTGTTTGAATCGGCAATCGATTTGTTCATGTCGTTCATTAATACTTGAATATCACGCTTAAGGTTAGTGAATTCACCTTTAATAGCCGATACCGCTTGTGCATTTAAGTTATGCTTTAAGTATAAAACGTTATCATGAAGCGAGGTTAATACTGGCTCCATTTTACTCTCTGCGCTGCGCATTGAGCGTAATAGCTGATCAAATTGACGCTTAGTCGCGGCTAGCTTTTTGCTGCTTTCACGCTTAAGTGATGCACTTTTGTACTGCTCTAACTCATCGGCCCACTCATCAAATAGCGCTTCCGCCACGTCTTCTACTTTATTGATGTTAGTTGATACTTCGTTAGCGGCATTTAAGCTCGACTCGTAATCATCGTTTAGTTGATTGTAAGTGTCTTGTAGTTCGCCACCATTAAAATCAATTAGAGTAGTTAAGCGCTCTAGTGCCGATTTAAATTCTTCTTGTGACTCTTGTTGCGAGTCTTTGGTTTCTTCTACGCGGTCAATTAGAATATCGCGTTTGTGAACACCGACTTTTTCCATCGCAGAATAATAAGCTGATTGGCAGCCAGTTAAAGTAAGTGTTACTACAAGCATTGAAACACTGAGTAATGTTTGTTTTTTCATTTGAATTCCTGTTTACGAGCGTTAGTGCTGTAAATTATGGCGCTGATTGTTATTATAATCAAAACTATATAAGCACAAGTCAATTGTATGAATGATAAGCTCTCACATTACAAACAGCAAGTTAAGTCCTTTATACGCCAGCAACCTGGTTGGTGGATGCAGTATTTTAATCGTTGTATAGACGATCAAATAACGGTTAATGCAGGTTACCTTGCTTACGTAACCCTTCTTTCTTTAGTGCCATTAATTGCGGTGGGTGTTGCTATATTTTCAGCCTTTCCGGGCTTTGAATCTACTCGCATGGAAATTGAGAGCTTTTTGTTTACCAACTTTGTCCCTACCTCTACCGATGTTATTAGAGAGCATATTAGCTCCTTTGCGGGCAATGCCAACCAAATGACGGCGGTAGGTATTGGCTTTTTAGCTGCAATAGCCTTGCTGTTAATACGTAATGTAGATGCCACATTAAACCGAATTTGGCGAATTAAGAAAAAGCGCCCAATGATGATCTCATTTGCTGTGTACTGGATGGTTTTGAGCTTAGGGCCTATGTTGCTCGGTGCCAGTATTGGTGTTACCTCTTATATTGTATCTTTGGTGTCGTTTGCTGATCAGGGTATTCCTGGGTTTAGCGGGTTTTTGTTAAAGCTATTGCCGTATGGAATTTCGATGGTGGGCTTTATTATGCTCTACACCTTAGTGCCTAATACGCGGGTGTCGTTTAGAGCGGCAATACCTGGCGCTTTTTTTGCGGCACTTTTATTTGAGCTGACTAAAAAGGGGTTTGCTCTTTATATTAGCCATTTTCCGTCATACGAAGTTATTTATGGCGCAGTAGCAACCATTCCTATTTTGTTTGTATGGGTGTATTTGTCGTGGGTAGTTGTTTTGCTTGGCGCTGAATTTACTGCGTGTATTAGCCCAAATGATATTCCAGAAACACCAGAGCTTGAACTAGAAGATGATGAACCAGCAATAAAGGACACAGTTTAAATGCAAGGTTTAATACAACGTGTAAAGCATGCCAAAGTAGAAATTAACAACCAAGTAGTAGGTGAAATTAGCCAAGGTATATTGTTGTTGCTGGGCGTTGAAAAACACGACGACAAACAAACGGCCGATAAGCTTTTACACAAGGTAAGTAATTATCGTATTTTTACTGACGAAAACGACAAAATGAACTTAAGCCTTAAAGATATTAAAGGTGAGTTACTTGTTGTTTCGCAATTTACGCTAGCGGCTGATACTAAAAAGGGTATGCGCCCTAGTTTTTCATCTGCGGCAACGCCAAGCCAAGCTAACGAGCTTTACGAATACTTTGTAGCTCAAGCTAAAGAGTTGGGGCTTACAATAGCCACAGGTGAGTTTGGTGCCGATATGCAAGTAAGCTTGTGTAACGATGGGCCCGTTACGTTTAACTTATCTGTTTAAGTTTTTGGTTACCACGACAATATGATTTACATAGCCCGTAATTTTTTGCGGGCTAATATTACAACCAAATACATCGAGTAATAGCTGCTGAAGTTGTTTTAATTGCGACTCATGCTGCGATAAAAAGTTAATAAATAGCACGCCGTTGTTATTTAAAGCCGAGTAGATTTTTTTATAAAATGCCTCTTCAAATAAAAATCGAGGCGCGTCTATTTGGCTAAATAAATCTAGAATAATCCAATCAATATTTTGCACACTTTCTAAAATCTGTTGCGCATCGGCGCACAGCAGTTGCTCATTCTTATTTGACGAAAAAAACTGGGTATAGCAATCAATAATATCGGCGTTTTTTTCAACCGATGTTATTTGTGCTTTAGGGTATTTGTGTTGTAAATAGTTACGAATTGCACCGCCGCCAAGGCCGAGTTCTAACACTTTTTGTGGCGCGCTAAGAGCTTGCCAGTGCTTATCTAGGTACAATAAGTGTGGAAAAAGTAATGAATCCGGGCTATTTGAATCAATAACAGATTGAAGAGTGTCGTTAATAAGTAACCAGCGTAACTGCTCGTGCTCACGTACTTGAATGTGATCGCCACTGCATTTATGCCAATAGATTAACTGACCAATGCTGTGGCTATTTTCAATAAATTGATCGCTCAGCAAACCCGTCAGTGAATTTATATAATTGATTTTTTCAGTCATATTCTCAGCATAAACTAGCAACGTTAAAGCGCAATGGCCTTTGTCATTATTTTTTTACGTTATTTTACAGCCATCACCAAAGTCGTATTTGCAGTTTTTTTAAGATGGAGTATGGTATTTGCCATAATAATGCCAATCAATTTAATTATTTTATTTTTTTAGCTTGGTAGATAACCAATACTATTAGTATAGCGCCGTAGCCTTTTTTTGACTTTTATTTACGGCTTATATAACAACAGGAGTATGTATGTTTCAGGTAAGCACCCCACAAAGTAGCGAAGATTGGCAAGCGTATTACCAATTGCGTTGGCAGGTATTACGCGCGCCTTGGGGCGAGCCTCGTGGCTCTGAACAAGACGATATGGAACAAGACTCTGAGCATCGCTTTATAAAAAATAAAGAAGGCGAAGTACTAGGCGTAGCACGTTTGCACTTTAACAGTCATGAGCAAGCACAAGTGCGCTACATGGCAGTTGCAGAGGGGAACCGTAATCAGCATATTGGTAGTCGTTTGCTTCATGAGCTTGAAAAAATAGCATGGACACAAAATGCCGATGAACTGGTTTTGTTTGCTCGCGAACGAGCGCTTGAGTTTTATAAACGCCACGGTTACGAATTAAAAGAAAAAGCGCACTTAGCGTATGGCGATGTACAACATTTTAAAATGGTAAAGCAAAAACCGTCTGAGCCAGGCTGGTTTCGTCATCCAAATTGGACGCAAGTACTACAAAATACGTGGCGTGAGTCTATTCCAATTAGTGACGCGATGGGTATTAAGGTAGAAAGCTATACCGATTGGCAATTTACAACCAGCGCCGACCTAGACGCTAACTTAAACCTACATAACACCATGTTTGCAGGCTCTATTTATAGCTTGGCCACGCTAACAGGTTGGGGCGCTACGTACTTAGCACTTAAAGAAGCTGGGCTTGAAGGTAATATTGTATTAGCCGATGCTAACATTAAGTACTTAAAGCCGCTTACTACCGACCCACGTGGTTGTGTTGATATACAAACCTGTAAGGGCAAGTTAAGCGATTTAGAAACCGATGGTAAAGCAAGTTACGTAGTGCCAGTAACTATTTACGATGGTGATAACGTGGTTGCCGAATTTGAAGGGCAGTTTGTAGTAAAAAAATAACTGTTTAGCTGTTCAAAACACAAAAAAGCCAAGCGATGCTTGGCTTTTTTGTGCGTAAAACTTAGGGAAGTATCACAGCAGATCGGTTAATAATATACCTACACCGATACGTTCTACATCCGCATTGTAATCAATTAAGCTTTCGCCATAACCGTTAAAGTATTGTGCATAACCACGAACTCGGCCCCATAAAGGAAACGACCAGTCGAGTTGAATTGCACCACGATTATCTGAATTTAAATTGTTACGTGTCATAAAGCTAAATTCATGGTCATGAAAACGATACGCGCCGCTAAACTCAAAGTAACCCATGTATTTATATATGTCTGGGTTGTCGTCGCCATTGGCTTCTAAAATATCTTCTTTTTCGTCCTCAGCTATTCGGTACCAAGGTTTAAAGCTAAAAACAAAGCCTCTGTTTTCCCAGATAAAATCTGCATAAATACGGTTCCACGAACGTGAGTTTGGTTGGCTTCGACCATTTGACTGATGCGAAATACCTAAAGCAATTGCCATTTCGTCGCCCCATAATACGTTTTCTGGGTCGAGGTAATTTATCCAAAATATCTCTGGTTCGTAGTTGGTCTCACGAAATGGAGAAGAAATTTCTGAGTTATAAAGCTGCCAATACGATTGCAGTGTAAAGCCAAAAAATATAGCTTGGTCTTTATCCGAAAAATCATCGTAAAGAGGCACTTTTATCGATAGTTGGTATTTTGCTTCTAAGTTGTCGAGCGGTTCACCGTCGTTATCGTCTGTTAGTGCATCAAAGCCATCAAATGGGCGATCGTTTGGGTGTGACACGTACGAAAGAGGCAAAATATAGTTACGCTTATGTGGCGTAATTACATTTCTATTTTTTTTACCTACTTCTTCACGAGCTTGGCGTTTATCAAGCGCGGTAAGTTGTTTGTTTTCTTCAAGAGCTGAACACTTTTTACGAAGATCGTCTAATGTTTGTTTACCATCTCCGCCAATTACCTCATTTAAAATACACTGCTTTACAAGTTCGATGTCGTTGTCTTGCTCATTTGTAGCAACTTCTTCTTGTGCGAAGGTAGCTGTACTTATTAAGGCAGAAAGTGTGATCCAGTGGCGCCAGCTCATTGTAATTCCTTGTGGGTTCGGGTTGTGTTGTATGCGTTAATTTAATTATAACGTCTTTTTACATATGTAACGGTGAACTTTTACTGAATTTGTATTTATAACAAGGACATTACGTATACAAAGTAAATATAGATCAGAAAAAAAGCGGCCTAGGCCGCTTTTTTAATGCACATTAACTATGTGCTCTCACGCAATGAGAAGGGTGAGCTAAAGCTCAAATATGTTAGTAAAAAACTTATAAAGCTCGGTACCTTGATTAACACTCGCTGAGGCAAAGTGCAAAATAGCAATTGCATCGCAATCAAGAGTAAGTGTTTGCAGTGGTTGCTCGCTTAAGTAGCGCTCCATGCGTAAAATATTAGCAATAGGCTCACCGGCTTTAATGTGCCCACCAAGTGGGGCTATGTATTCAACCATGCCGCCAATGGGGGCGTAATAAGCAAAGTAGTCATCTAAATTACATGCATAGCGAGTCATATTGGCTGGCGTATGCGGTGCGTTTTGTAATACGCCTTTGTGATTTAAGTAACTTAAAATGCTGTTAGCATCGTTTAGTGCTTCTTTTAAGTCTATTTTTTCTTGGCTGCCTAGCTCTACAGTAAATGCTTCTACAGGTATTGATAATTCGCGACCTTGCCCACTAAGTGCATCACTCAAATGCCACCATGGGCAAAAGTTAGCTTCATCCATAGCACCGTCAAAATCACTAGGAATAAGCAATATATGCTCAATATTAAAGTAACGTGCGCTGTCGGTTGCATAGGTTGGGCAGTACAAATGCTTGCTTGAAATAGGACCTGTGTGTAAATCGAGTACTATATCAGCCTGATGAGCGAGCTTTTGTAGGTTAAGTGCAATGCGTTTACCCGTATTAAGTAAATAAGCAGGGCCGTTAAGTTTGTTGTCTACTTCTTCAATAAGCGCCTGTTTGAAGTTACTTTTTAATGTAGCGTCGTCATACTGGGTATGATTTTGTGCAAACTGTGCCACTAAATTTTTATTGTAGTGATACATGCGATTCCAATTAGTGCCCGTAATCGGATCGAACCTGCCAAGGGTAAACTCGCCAGATTTTTGATTACAACCAATTGGGTTAGCATAAGGCACTAATGTAATATCGCCATTAAGATTAAGGTGTTTTAATTGCTCAAGTAGCTGAAAAATAACTGCGTTACCTTGCACTTCAGCGCCATGCATATTGGCCTGAACATAAACACTAGGCCCTGTGCCATCGCCTTTTAAACGATACACAGGAATTGTAAGTGGTAAGCCGTTTGCAACTTCCCCTACTACAATGTTCTCTTGGCTGATGTGTGTTTTATTGCTCATATTTATTACCTTAAATAATGGCTAGCATTTTCGGCTTGGCGAACACAGGTAAGTGTACCGTTTTGAAGAGTGTACTCTGCGGCTAGCTCATGGCATAAAAAATACGGCATACTTTCGGTAAAACCGTAAGCACCACATTGGCTGAACACCAGCCAATCGTGCTCATTTAAATCGCTTGGTAAGTTATGTTCACCCAAGCAATCAAGCGCGGTACAAAGCGGGCCGTATAAAGTGACCGCTTGAATTTTAGCACTGGATTCACGCAGTAACGCAGCAGGAAAATCTTGGCTGGTAACAGCAGGGCGTAATAAGTGATTTATACCGCCGCTTAAAATTACTTGCTGTTGATTATAGTTTTGTTTGCGCTCTATTACTGGGTTTGCGTAATGACCACATTCTCCCACGGCATAACGACCAAGTTCCATCCATAACTCTTCTACACCCGCATCATTTTTAATTTTAGCGAGCGCAGCTATTAAGTCATCCCAATCAAGCGTTGCTTCATTTTGTGTATAAGGAATACCTAAACCGCCACCTAAATCTAAAACTTTAAGATTGATGTTTAAATCGCTGGCAAGTTGGCTAAGTGGTGCAATCATTTGTGACCACAATTCGCTTAGCTTTTGCGTGCTAAGCATGTTGCCCCACTGAAAAATATGTAAGCCGTCAAACTTAAGTGTAGGGTAGTCGGTTACATTGAGTGCTTGCCACTCATCACAACCCAAACCAAACGGCGTAAGGCTGTCGCCGCCCAGTGGGTTTTTTTCACCTTCAGGCCAGCGTAATTGCACTCGCAGTAATACTTGTAACTGCGTATTTTGTAGTTGCGCTTGTTGGTTTAACCAACGTACTTGATTGAGGCTTTCGGCTACGAATATACGTACTCCGCGCTCAATAAAGTGTTTAATTTGTTTAGGGCTTTTTGCAGGCCCTGTGTTGAGCACGCGCTGTGAGCTAATACCTTGTGCTAGCACTTGCTCAAGCTCACCTTTACTTGCTACGTCAAAATTAAAGCCAGCACTGTCTAAGCTTTGAATAATTTTAGACAGTGGATTTGCTTTTACCGCGTACCACAGTTTTACATCGGTTTGCGCAACTAAACGCGCAAGATGCGTGTTTAGTTGATCTAGGTCGTAAACAAAAAAAGGTGTATCAAGTTGTTGTGTAATAGTATTTACAGCGGTTTTGATAGGCGTGCTCAAAAAGCTCATTATCGTAAAACCTCTTCAAGTAATAACGATGCATCGCTTTTCTCGTCGCGGTATTTAACTATTAACGCACACGACATGCTTAGGCCTTGCTCGCGCGCCCATTCGTTTGACGCAGGGCGAGAGCCTGGTATTACAATAGCGTACTCAGGGATTGGCTCGCCTTTATCTAGTTGGCGCTCGTTTACGCAGTCGTATACCGGAATAGTTGCTGATAAACGCACGCCTGGGGCAAGTACTGCACCTTTTTTAATGACTACACCTTCAACAATAATACAGCCAGCGCCAATAAAGGCGTCGTCTTCTACAACTACTGGGCTTGCACCAATTGGCTCAAGTACACCACCAAGCTGCACTGCAGCACTTAAATGTACGTTTTTACCTACTTGTGCACACGAGCCAACTAATGCGTGGCTATCTACCATTGTGCCTTCGTCGATGTATGCACCAATGTTTACATACGCTGGTGGCATAATAATCGTGCCTTTAGCAACATAAGCACCACGGCGAACACTAGAGCCACCCGGCACCATACGTACGCCATCGTCAGTACTAAATTCTTGCGGAGCTAAGTTATGTTTATCAACAAAACCACCTGCAAACTCAGTATTAGTGCCATTTTTGAAGGCATCCAAAATGCCTTGTTTTACTTCTACGTTAGCTTGCCATTGGCCGCTTTCGTTTTGTGATGCTGCGCGTACTGCGCCCGATTCTAAATTATTTAATAGTTCTAACCAGCTCATTATAAAAACCTGTATTTAATGCCAAGATAAAATGGTGTTGTTTGCAGTTGTGATGCAATCGGTTTGAGTTAACTCAAGGTGTGTTAAAGGTGGACGAAGTTGCGGGCTGCTTAAGCGACCTTGCAAATGCATCAATACCTTTACGGGAATAGGGTTTGCAACAGCAAATAGGCTATTAATAGCGCTTGACCACTGGGCAAATAAATTAGGGTGTTGACCACTTAAGCTGCGTTTAACAAACTCGTGAGTTTGTGCGGGCCATGCATTTGCAGCTACCGACACTAAACCTTTTGCACCGGCTTGGGCAAAATAAGGCATCAGCGCATCGTCGCCACTAAAAATAGCTAAATTAGGCGCAGCTTGGCGATAAGCTTCAAACTGAGCAATGCTGCCGCTCGCTTCTTTTAACGCCCATAAATTTTTATTATTTTGTAAGTTTTGAATTGTTGCCGTTGGAATGCTAACAGCACTTCGACCCGGTACGTTATAAAGCATACACGGGTGAACACTTGCATTAAGTAGGCTTTCAAACCAATGAGTTTGACCTATAGCGCCAGGCTTTGCATAAAGCGGTGAGCCAAGTAAAAAGCTATGAATTGGGAGTGTATTACAGTAGTTAACCCACTCAATTTGTTGCTTTAAGTTACTGCCGCCCACAGCAACCATGAGTGGTACTGCTGGTTTTAGCTGGCATACGTGTTCAACAATGGCTTGTTGCTCTTTTAGCGTTAGTGCTAAACCTTCGCCCGTGCTGCCAAGTAGTAAAATACCGTTATGCGCTGCTTCTTGATCGCTAACCAGTTTAGTTAACGTGTTGTAGTCAACATCGCCGTGTTGATCAAATGGCGTTACGAGCGCGGTCCACAATGAGTAGTCGTTTAAATTGAAGTTGTTGATCATCTCTCACGAACTTATAATTTGTACCAACTTTATTAAAAACGTGATCATTTTAGCGATAACTAATTTAATGCAATTGGTATTATTCGAAGAGTTAAAAAGCTTTATGGAAGGAGCCGCATTAACGTCGTTCGAACTAATAATTCGAAGAGCGAATGGGCTTAAAATAATAGGGCGCACGGCCTTAATATTTAAGACCAGAAGCTCTCCACCAAACTAATAAGCTGCTTTTATAAGCAGCTATTGGTGACAGTCGCTAGGGTTCAACCTAGTCGCCCGAAATAAACACCTCGCAAAAGTGGTTACTTCTCGGCGTTAATTCCCCTCACGTATGCTCACTGGAGTTTGCGCTCCTAACATACGCTACCTGAATAACGCACCTCTTCTAGCCCTTTACACCTGTTTGTAGAGTAAAAACTTACAAACCTGTGCAATTTAAATAGGGTAATTACGGCGATTAAAGCATTTTAGCCGTCTAGGTGTCAAGCGACTAAATGCATATTCATTCATCCATAATGGGAGTGGTTACGTATTGGGTGCTTTTCTCGTACACTAGCAATATAAGTAGTGAGGTATTTAATTAGTATGGAAAAATTTAGCGATATTTATAAGCGAGCGGTAGAGCGAAAAGGCTCCGAAAAAATGCTTAAGTTATTACTTGCAAAACCGCTATCTAAAAAACAACTAAGCACGTTAAGTGACGACGATTGGCTTGAGGAATTTACTCGAAAAGTATTTCAAAGCGGCTTTTATTGGTCAGTCATTAATAATAAGTGGCCAGGCTTTAGAGAGGTTTTTTGGGATTTTAGCGTTGATAAGTTATTAATGATGCCACCTGATATGCTGGAACAAAAAGCAACGGATGAGCGAATTGTTCGTAACTATAAAAAAGTAAAAACAATTACCGAAAATGCTTACATGATCCACGAAATAGCAGGGGAACATGGCAGTTTTAGTCAGTTTATCGCTAATTGGCCAGCAGACGATATTATTGGTTTATGGGCGTATTTAAAAAAACATGGTGCGCGTTTAGGCGGAAATACAGGACCTTATGCGCTACGAGCACTTGGTAAAGATACCTTTTTACTATCACGCGATGTAGAGAGTTACTTACGCGCCCATAAAATTATAGATGGCGGCTTACAAACTAAAAAGTCACTAAATGCAACCCAAGCCTTTTTTAATGAAATGCAAAAGCAAAGCGGCTTAAGTATGCAAGAGTTAAGTTTAATTGTTGCTTATGGCGTTGGTGACAACCGTGTTGGTATAAGTCAGCAATAATAGGAATTACCATGAAATTAGTGCCAAGATACACAGACATTACGGAAAACTTTGCGATAGAAGATTTCCCTGCAAGTGTTGCCTCTCCTCAGTTATTGCTGTGGAACGAGAGCTTAGCAAAAGAGTTTAATATTAACGTTGCAGCTGATTTGCGTGCTAGCACTTTTAGCGGTAACGAGAAACAAGCGATTCCTGCGGTAGCACTTGGTTACTCTGGGCACCAATTTGGACATTTTTCACCACGTTTAGGCGATGGGCGAGCGCATTTACTGGGCGCTATTAATGATGATAAAAACCAGTTGTGGGATATTCAATTAAAAGGCTCTGGTGCTACTCCTTACTCAAGAGGGGGAGATGGGCGTTGTGCTCTTGGTCCTGCTATTCGTGAATACGTAATGAGCGAGGCAATGCATGCACTAGGCATTAAAACCACACGCTGCTTAGCGGTTGTTGGTAGTGGTGAAACGGTTTATCGTAATCCGCCACAAGCAGGCGCCATAGTGACTCGTTTAGCAACGAGCCATATTCGTGTTGGCTCGTTTCAATATTTAGCGACGCAAGGCGATGTTGAAGGACTTAAAAATTTAGCCGATTTAGCTATAGAGCGACACTACCCAGAAATAACAGATACAGGATCGCAGCGCTATTTAGCATTTTTAGGCGCTGTGATTAAAAACCAAGTTAAGCTAGTTGTGAGCTGGATGCGTGTTGGCTTTATTCACGGAGTAATGAATACCGATAATACGCTAGTAAGCGGAGAAACCATTGATTACGGCCCGTGTGCCATGATGAATAGCTTTGACTTTGATACTGTATTTAGCTCTATCGACAAACAAGGTCGGTATGCATTTGGTAATCAACCTAATATAGCTAACTGGAACTGTGCTCGTTTAGCTGAGAGTTTAATACCGCTTATCAGCGATGATGACGAACAAGCTGTTTCGTTAATGACGCCATACATTAATAGCTTTGCTGAGCAATTTAATACTGAGTTTACGGCTATGTGGGGACAAAAGCTGGGTTTAAATGAATCTTGCAATAGTAGTGGCGAGTTAATCGCAGAGTTGTTAGCACTATTAAAAGATAATCAGCTCGATTACACCAATACCTTCGATGCGCTTACTGAATCTTTAAAAGAAGAAACAGTAATACCTGAGTCGCTAATTGAATGGAGAGCTAAGTGGGTAAGCTTAACCGACGATAATAGTTATGAAATAATGAGAGCTGCAAATCCTCGTGTAATACCGCGTAATCATGTGATCGAAGAAATAATTGCACAATATAACGCTACAGGGTCTAGTGAGTTACTACAGCGCTTTATAAAAATAGCCAGTAACCCGTATTCTGACAGTGAAAAATTATCAGAATTTCAGGCTGCACCGATAAATGATAATGATTACCAAACTTTTTGTGGTACTTAATACTTAACTTTGAGTATAACTACATGATTAAAAAGAGTCATTTTTTAATCAAATATGTGCATATACCTAGGGTAATGTTAATTCTGGTGGTATTATGCGCCGAATTAAAGCCAAGCAATATTTCTTTGCATTTATAAGTGCATTTAATTTAATTGCTCTTACATTCCTTGCTAAGTACTAATTTACAACAAACTACTATATTTATTTTTCAATAAAGTTTTAATTTCGCCTATAGTAAGTGGATGTGTGTTGTGACGAGGCATAGAAAAAAGTTATAAACTTTATTTTTCGTTAAGTATTGATTAACAAAGGCTCAGTTAGTCTATATAAAACTGATTGAGCTAGTATCGATTAGCTACAATTTAAAATTGTTCAAATGGGAAGAAAACAATGAAATTAAAATCACTTACAATTGCAATCGCGTTGGCTGCAACTAGCGCATCTACATTCGCTGCTGATAAAGAAGAAGGTTTCTACATTGGCGCATTTGGCGACTATTATGACGCATCTTGGAAAAACATGCGTGCTCAAGCTGGTCTTGATGTAAATGAATCAACTGGCTGGGGTGTTGAAGCCGGTTACCGTTTCAGTGATTACTGGAGCGCACGTCTTGAATATGCAGATATGGATTTTAATGCTTTTGATAAAGTTGCTGGCAACCGCAACGGTATTGATGGCGAGCGTTACGGTATTGATGCTCTTTACCATTTAAATGGCGGTCCTTTCTACGGTCTTTTCGGTATTAAAGAAATAGACGTAGTAGATGACAATACATTCTTAAATGCAGGTGTTGGTTACCAACATTTCATTACAGATGGCTTATTTGTAAATGCTGAAACAGCTGTATACCAAGGTCTTGACCGTGGTTACACAGATGTAGGCGCTAAAATTGGTATTAACTACTTATTTGGCCAAAATTCAGCTCCTGTAGAGCCAGTTAAACCAGCTCCAGAGCCTAAGGTAATTGAAGTAGCTGTAGCTCCTACAGATAGCGACAACGACAACATTCCTGATGCAGATGATAAGTGTGCTAACACACCTATGACTGATGCAGTTGATGGCACTGGTTGTACTTTATATGAAGATAAAGAAGTGACTGTAAGCTTATTAGTGACTTTCCCTAACAATGCTTCAGCAGTATCTACTCAGTACTTAAACGATATTGAAAAAGTATCTGCATTCTTAAAAGATTACCCAGATACAACAGTACTTTTAGAAGGTCACACTTCTTCTGTAGGTAAAGCAACTTACAACAAATGGTTATCTAAAAAACGTGCTGATGCAGTAGCTAAGCAATTAGTTACTGATGGCATTGCTAAAGACCGTATTACTACAGTTGGTTTAGGTGAAGAGCGTCTTAAAAATGATGCAAACACTAAAGCTGCAAACGCAGAAAACCGTCGTGTAGAAGCGCATATCAAAACTATCAAAAACGTTAAAGTTTTACGTTAATTAAATAGTTTGTAATAAAAACCCAGCCAAGTGCTGGGTTTTTTTATGCCTGTAATAAATTAGTATTGTTTAATGGTAATGATTCTTACTTAACAAGTATTCATGAAAATAGTTTTTACTACAACCACTATTCATAGTATTTATAATCGGTATAATCAGTTGCGTAACTGGATGGATTTTCATCTATCCATAAAAGCTTTATAATTACGCGTTAGAATACTATAAGTATTGGGTAACTTATTTGCGCTTGAAGCGCTACCGGATACTTTCACGTCACCAAGAGGGCAATATTGTGCTACAAGAATATCGTAAACACGTAGAAGAACGTGCCGCGTTAGGTATCGTACCAGCGCCATTAGATGCTCAGCAAACTGCTGATCTTATTGAATTAATCAAAACTCCACCTGCAGGTGAAGAAGAATTCATTTTAGATTTGTTCATTCAGCGTATACCAGCAGGTGTTGATGATGCTGCTTATATTAAAGCGGGCTTCTTAGCAGCTGTAGCTAAAGGTGAAACTAATTCTCCACTTGTTTCTAAAGAAAAAGCGGCAGAATTATTAGGTACAATGTTGGGCGGTTACAATATCGCACCAATGATTGACCTACTTGATGACGAAACACTTGCACCAATCGTAGTTAAAGGCCTTTCAAATACATTACTTATGTTTGATGCGTTCTACGATGTAGAAGAAAAAGCAAAAGCAGGTAATACATTCGCTAAGCAAATTATTGAGTCTTGGGCAAATGCAGAATGGTTTACTAATAAGCCAGCTGTTGCTGAAAAGATCTCAGTTACTGTATTTAAAGTAACTGGCGAAACAAATACTGATGACTTGTCTCCTGCACCAGATGCATGGTCTCGTCCAGATATCCCACTTCATGCTTTAGCAATGCTAAAAATTGAACGCGATGGTATTACACCTGATAAAGCGGGCGAAGTAGGTCCAATTACTCAGATTGAAGAATTAAAAACTAAAGGTTTACCACTTGCTTACGTAGGTGATGTTGTTGGTACGGGTTCTTCTCGTAAGTCTGCAACTAACTCTGTACTTTGGTTTATGGGCGATGATATCCCATTCGTACCAAACAAGCGTGTTGGCGGTGTATGTCTAGGTAATAAAATTGCTCCAATCTTCTTCAATACAATGGAAGATTCAGGCGCATTACCAATCGAATTAAATGTTGATGAACTCAACATGGGCGAGCAAATCGACATTTATCCGTACGAAGGTGTTGTTAAGCAACATGGTACTGATAAAGTGATTTCTACTTTTGAGCTTAAATCTGATGTGATTTTAGATGAAGTTCGTGCTGGTGGTCGTATTCCACTAATTATCGGTCGTGGTTTAACTGATAAAGCGCGTATATCTCTTGGCTTAGGTGCAACTGATACATTTAAAGTACCAACAGCAACAGAAGTTTCTGATAAAGGCTTCACACTAGCGCAAAAAATGGTTGGTAAAGCATGTAACGTTGCAGGTATTCGCCCAGGTCAGTACTGTGAGCCTAAAATGACAACTGTTGGTTCGCAAGATACAACAGGTCCTATGACACGTGATGAACTTAAAGATCTAGCATGTTTAGGTTTCTCTGCAGATTTAACAATGCAGTCATTCTGTCATACATCAGCTTATCCTAAGCCTATCGATGTAAGCACTCACCATACGCTTCCTGATTTCATCATGAACCGTGGCGGTGTTTCACTTCGTCCAGGTGATGGTATTATTCACTCGTGGTTAAACCGTATGTTATTACCAGATACCGTAGGTACTGGTGGTGATTCACATACACGTTTCCCATTAGGTATTTCATTCCCAGCAGGTTCGGGTGCAGTAGCATTCGCAGCAGCAACAGGTGTTATGCCACTTGATATGCCTGAATCTATTTTGGTTCGTTTTAAAGGCGAAATGCAACCAGGTATCACTCTACGTGACCTTGTTCATGCAATCCCTTACTACGGTATCAAACAAGGTTTATTAACAGTTGAGAAAAAAGGTAAAATTAACGAATTCTCTGGTCGCGTACTAGAAATTGAAGGCGTTGAGCACCTAACTGTTGAGCAAGCGTTTGAATTATCAGATGCATCTGCAGAGCGTTCGGCAGCAGGTTGTACTGTTAAGTTATCTAAAGAGTCTATCTCTGAATACCTTGAGTCAAACATTGTTATGCTTAAGTGGATGATTTCTGAAGGTTACGGCGATGTACGTACGATTGAACGTCGTATTACTGCAATGCAAGATTGGTTAGCTAACCCAGAACTAATGGAAGCTGACGCTGATGCAGAGTACAAGCATATCGTTGAAATTGATTTAGCTGAGATTAAAGAACCTGTTCTTTGTGCTCCAAATGACCCAGATGATGCGCGTCTTCTTTCTGATGTTGCTGGCGAGAAAATTGATGAAGTATTCATCGGTTCTTGTATGACTAACATTGGTCACTTCCGTGCTGCTGGTAAGTTGCTTGATGGCTTTAAAGGTCAACTTCCGACTCAGCTTTGGGTTGCTCCACCTACTAAGATGGACAAAGACCAACTTACAGAAGAAGGTTATTATGGTATTTTTGGTCGTGTTGGCGCACGTATCGAAACTCCAGGTTGTTCACTATGTATGGGTAACCAAGCACGTGTTGCAGATAAAGCAACGGTTGTGTCTACCTCTACACGTAACTTCCCTAACCGTTTAGGTAATGGCGCAAACGTATTCTTAGCATCATCTGAGCTTGCTGCAATTGCTGCAATCATTGGTAAATTACCAACAGTTGCTGAGTACCAAGAGTATGCTGCGAAGATCAATGCAACGGCGTCAGATACATACCGTTACTTGAACTTCCACCGTATGCCTGCTTACACTAAAAAAGCAGACAACGTGATTATTCAACAAGCTGTATAATTTTTAGAGTTTGTTTAAAAACCCGCTTAGGCGGGTTTTTTATTGGCTAAAATAAATATTAGATAGTTCATGCTTCTTTTTTTATATTATTGTATTAAATCTAGTCTTAAGTTGCTTTTAAAGTAAGTAATCGCGCAAAAATTCCTATCAAAATGCATTAAAATCCTCATCAATATTCTCATTATTTTAGGCGAGATTTTATGACAGCATTAAACAACCAGAATTTACTGCAACTACGTTTTGTTAACCAAGCAAATATTGATTTGGTTAAGCCTTCTTTTGATAACCTGCCTGCAAATCCTTATGCAGATGGTGCCTTTCGTAAACGTCGTTACTCAGTAGTTAAAATGCAAAATGGTGAAATAAAGTTACAACAAACCAAAGCATTTGTTCAAGACGATTCAATTAATACTTTTCAAGGTAATGTAGAGCGTACTTACGAAAACCTAGAGCAAAGTTTACTTGAGTCAGAAGGCATGAAAAGCATTGTAAATGAGTTTCGCCAACTTACTGGTATTGATGAACAGCGTGATATTGAAATTCATCAGTTCCGTATGCTTGCTATTAATAGTGATACGCCAGCAGCGCCAGAAGGCGTGCATCAAGATGGTTTTGACCATGTATGTATATGCGGCGTTTCTCATGAAAACTTAGAAGGCGGTGAGCTACTTGTATACGAAAACAAGCAAGCTGAGCCTTGTTTTAAAATGGAAATAAAAGACGGCATGTTTGCATTAATAAACGACCGTCAAGTGTGGCATAACGCAACACCTATGAACAAAATTGATGCTAGCAAACCAGGTTACCTGGATTGTTTTGTATTAACGTCTTAAGGAATAAGCATGAACATAACGCAATTACGTGAGCAGTTTCCTGCATTAATGCAAAACGTTGATGGTAAATCGCCAATATTTTTAGACGGACCAGGTGGCTCGCAGGTACCAACATCGGTGCTTAATGCGATGACAGCTTATTTAGGTTATTATAATTCAAACTTAGGTGGCGCGTTTTTCTCAAGTGATAAAACGGTTGAGTTGATGGCGAATGCGCGTCAAGCAGCCGCTGATTTACTTAATGCACCTAGCTCACAACACATTGTGTTTGGTCCAAACATGACCAGCCTAACATTTAGCTTTAGCCGTGCTATTTCACGTGGCTGGCAGGCTGGTGATGAAATAATTGTAACCAATGCCGATCATTTCTCAAATGTATCGTCGTGGCAACAAGCCGCAGAAGATAAAGGCGCAAAGGTAAATACTGCGCTTATTAATGAAGCTGATTGCAGCTTAGATATGGTGCAATTTGAAAGCTTATTAAACAGCAACACTAAGCTTGTAGCGGTAACGTATGCTTCAAATACCACAGGTTCAATTAATAATATTAAACGTATTGTTGAGCTTGCTCACGCTGTAGGCGCACTTGTTTATGTTGATGCCGTACATTACGCACCGCATGAACTTGTTGACGTGCAAGCGCTTGATTGCGACTTTTTAGCCTGCTCTGCATATAAGTTTTTTGGCCCGCATTTAGGCATGGTTTACAGTAAAAAAGAACATTTAGACGGGTTTACACCTTATAAAGTTGAGCCAGCTAAAGACGTAGCACCAGGTCGTTGGGAAACCGGCACACAAAGCTTTGAAGCTATGGCGGGCTTTATTGCTGCTGTTGATTACATTGCAGCAATTAGCGAACTTGACGATAGCCATTCACGCCGCGAAAAGTTAAGCATAGCTTTTGCTAAAACTAAACAACACGAAATGGCGCTTAGTGAGCACTTTTTAACGCGCTTGGTAAACTACCCACGCATTAAGTTGTTTGGTATTGATGACTTTGATCGCTTAAATGAGCGTACACCTACTTTTGCTTTAATTTTTGAAGGGCTTGAGCCACGCGCCGTTTCAGAATTTTTAGGTAAGCAGCATATATGCGTGTGGGATGGTAACTTTTATGCCCAAGGTTTGTGCAAGCAACTAGGTGTGCTTGATAAAGGCGGTGTAGTACGTATTGGTTGTATGCACTACAACACGATTACTGAACTTGATAAGCTATTTGACTTATTTGATGAACTACTCGGTTAATCATGTAAGTTTTGGTGCGCTAACTCTTTGGCGCACCGTATATTTGTTCTGCGCGGTTAAACAGTACCCACGAGGTTAAAATATACTTATCGTTTGATACTGGCTTATTACCTCTGTGGGTATGTGTAAAGTAGCCAGGAGCTATTACCATAGTGCCTTTTTTAGGTGCTATTTTACGATTTTGATAGTAAAACTCCGTTTCACCACCTTCTTCTACATCGTTTAAATAAAACATAAATAACAACACGCGATGTAGTGCTTCATTGTGCTGTAGCTGCGGATAAACTTCACTGTGCCAGTAAGGGTAGCCACCTTTGTTTACTTCATATTTTTGCGCTTGAATATTACCAAGTCTAAAAATTTGCTGAACTAGCAAAGGTAATTGTGGTTTACCCACTTCTTCAAAATTCTCTTGGGTTAAATCGACTACTTCACCTGTTTTTGGGTGATAGACCTTTAAGCCAAATGCCCCAATCATCATAAAAATATGCTCTTCAACATACTTAAAAACATGCTGTGCAGTCGTTTGTTGTATATGTTTTAATTGTTGTGCATATTCGGGGTGATTATTTAAGTGTAGGTCGTGGCTGTCTTTTTTCTTTAAGTCGACACCGCCCGATGTTACCCCTTGTTTTACATGCGGGCTTTGCGCGAATGTGGTAATAAATTCATCGCAAAACTCATCGCTTAATGCGTTATCAACAACGCGTATAAAGTCCGTCATGGTTTACCTTTATATAATTATTATTGGATTTTTATGTTTATTGAAAAAGTGATGCCGCGCTTTAGCGAAACAGATGCACTCGGACACATTAACAATACCGTACTACCTGTATGGTTTGAAGTCGCACGTGGACCTATTTTTAAGTTTTTTACACCGGACTTAAATCCACATGATTGGAAATTGATTATCGCCAAAGTTGAAGTGTCGTTTGTAGGCGAATTATTTTATGGCCACGAAGTGACCGTAAAAACCTCTGTAGAGCATATAGGCACTAGCTCTTTTACGCTGAGACAGGAAGCATGGCAACACGATAAATGCTGCGCAATAGGTAAGGCCGTTATGGTGAGGTATGATTTTATTGCTAAATCAAAACAAGCGCTTAGCATTGACGAAAAAGCAGCGCTTAACGAGCATATTACTGCTGAGTCATAACTTGCTAATAAATGACCTTTTAGTGACAAACGCTTGGTTTGTCATATTCTTAGCATAATTGAATGCTAAATTAATCCTCTTAAATACAACAGCTAACACAGTTGTTTTTACTTTTGAATTAAGAGGTTTTTAAGGTCATTTTATGATTATCGAATCATTTTTTGAAAAATTATATACCGAGCACAACAGTGAACTAAACCGTAGAGTCCGTGATTTTTTTGGGGCAAGCCTTAGCGACCATGAGGATTTAGTGCAGGAGGCATTTAGTAATATGTTGTCGCACCAGCATATTGATAAAATAGAGTTTCCGAAAGCTTATCTGCTTCGTTCAGCTATTAACATTGGTTTAAATTATCGTTCTCGTTTTAAAAATACCCAACATTTTTTAGACGACACCCTCGATAATATTGATGAACCACTATGTACACAAGGTAGCCCTGAGGATCTATGTAGCATGAATTTGCGAATTGAATATATTTCAGATGCGATGAATACGCTTACAGATAAGCAGCGAGACCTTATAGTACGTAGCCGAATTCATGGTGAAACATATCAACAAATTAAAGTGGCAACAGGGTTTAGCCTAGGTGATATAAGCCGCCAAATGCAAAGTGCTATTGAGCAATTGCATAGCTACATAAGTGCCAAAAATGCGTGACTAAGTTCCCTAGTCACGCTAATCCTCTCCTTGTACGCGTTATTATATAGAGCCATAGGTTATCTTAGTTTTATTGCGGTTATTTAATGGGAAGAACCATTGAAGGCTGCCTCCCTTGACCATTAATTTTAAGTTGGGTTGGCGAAAATTCAAGAGTGCTAAATGCAGTTGTATCGGTATCAAGCATCGCATGAAAAGTTACAAAGTGAATGCCGTCTTTTTTTGCGTAATTACCTACATGGTTATGACCATTAAACCATGCTTTTACGGTTGAATACTGGCTAATAAGGGTTAGCACTTCTTGCGCGTTCCATAGGTTATGGTTGTTCTCAGGAAAAATAGGGAAGTGACTCAGTAGTACAACAGGTTGTTCTTTTACTTGCGCTACTTTTAGCTTTTCTTCTAACCACTTAAGCTGTTTTATACCAATTGCGCCATTCCAATCTTCGTGCCCTTTATATTGAGAGTTAAACAAGGTCATATTTTGTTGATGTTTTTTACTATTTTTAGGCCATGCGTAAGTGCTCACATCGTTGCCATCTAATGCGATAAAGAGCCAGTTGTTTATTTCAAAACTGTAGTAGCGCGATGGCATATTTAAAGTGTTAGTTATGCGCATTTTAAACTTATCATCTACCGAGAATTCATGGTTTCCTAATACATGATAAAGGGGAGCGTTAAGTGACGATGATATTGTATTTAATGGGGTAAAACTTTTAAATTCACGGTCGATAAAGTCGCCTAAATGTAATACTCCCGATAAAGGCAGAGCATTAAATTGCTCAACCGCAGTGCTGAACTTTTGAGGGCAAGATGTATAGTGTCGAGTACCTTTATTGGCTTGTTCTGCATATTGGCAATCGGCAACAATACCTAAAGTAAATGTGTCATTTGCAGCAATTGATGGGCAACAAACCAAAAGCAGGAATAAATTAATAAGTAATGAAACAGTGTGTTTTTGCATAACTTTTTTCCTTAAAGTTACTGGCTGCAAAAGCAGCCAGTTTAGAGGTGAGAGCTAAAATTTATACGACATACCTAACGCAAAATTACGACCACTTTGTGAGTAAGATTGGGTTCTGTGATCGAGGAATTGTCGAATCGCTTCGTCGGTTAAGTTCGTTGCTTCAAAGGTTATTTTTACTTGCTCTGTAATATTCATGAACGATTTAAAATCAATAAACGTTGTTTCATCGTATCCTGCAACAATGTTTTGCTCTGAGCCTTCGCCTGTAATGTACTCATCACGATAAGAGCTCGAAACACGCATGCCCCAATGCGGCGTTTCATAATAAAGGGTAAAGTTGTGAGACAGCTCAGACAAGCCAGGAGGAGTAACGCTGATACGCTCACCTTCGTTAAATAAAATAGTTTCGCCATCAGCAATGGTTACATTACCGAGCATTCCTAAGTAATTAAATGGCTCTGGTAAAAAATCAAAGTCCATTTGAAACGCAACTTCTAAACCAGTGACATCTGTAGAATCACCATTAATAGGTTGTGAAACGGTAAACTCAGATTGCGCATTTACGCGCGGGTCAAAATCTAAAAACTCAAGAGGGTAACCCGTTTGCTCATAAGGTAGAGTCACTGATTGCTGGACAATAAATGACTCCATATCTTTATGGAACACTGCAATAGCTAAGCTTGACGAATCACCATAAAACTCAAATGATGTTTCGAATGAATCAGCAACAAAACGCTCTAAATTAGGGTTACCAGCACTAATAAATTGATCTGCAACGCCCACTTGCCCAGCCGCTTTTAATTGATTTAAATTGGGTCGAGAAATATTGCGATTTGCACCAAAGCGGATTAACCAATTATCAGAAATATCAGCAACAACATTTAAGCTTGGTAGTAAATCGGAATAGGTTTTACTAAATTCAATTTGCTCAAAACCTGCTCCTGTATTAACTTCCCCGCTCGATGTTTGTTCAGTTTCGTACCAACGCAAACCTAAGTTACCTCTAATTGGGAAGTTACTTATTTCGGTGTTCCATAAATACTGTGCATAAACCCCAATAGTATCTTCTTCAATTTGATATACAGTACCAGGGCGATTATGAGAGGCGTCTAACTCTCGAGAAATTAAACCTGTTGCAACAACACGCTCAAAAGTAGCTTGGTTATCTGCAATAACATAGTCATGTAATATTGGGATGTTTGTTATTTGAAAAACAGCTTCAGGTGAATTTGGGTTGTTTTCCCAATCAACACGGTCTCTGCGTTCAAAGCCATCTGATTGATAGTTTTTAGACTGTAGACCAAACTTAAGTGAATGCACATCATTGAGTTCATAATTAAAATCGACTTGATACGTGTTGTATTCATTGCTTATTTCATCTTCGCGGACATCAGTTCGCATTAATGCCCACTGGTCAACGTCGGTAATATCAAAGTCGTAAGTATTTTGACCATATTTAGCATTGCGCCAATCAACAGAAAACGCATGGTCGACAGATTCACTAAAAACTTTATCGTTTATAGGCTGCTCAAAAGTAGATTTTGATAAACCAAACATGGTTGTCATGTATAGTTTATCGGTTAGTTCAAAATTGCCACTGAGTGATATTTGGTGAAAATCAGTTTCGCCAAAACTTACTTTTGACTCGGTACGTAAATCAAGACCTTCAAATGAGGCGTATACTAAATCGTCACCTTCAATAGCTGCATCAACGAGTAACTGATTTGCCGTCACATCGCCAGTAAATGCGTTTGTGCCCGCTGTTGATAATTGGTTTTCAATGCGATCGTTAGATAGCTTTCCGTATAAAATATCCAAATCAAAAGACATTGCATCAGAAGGTTGCCACTGAAATGCAGCGGTAATACCGGTACGTTTACGTGTATTAGCCCAAGATGCAATGTTATTAGCGCGAGATACAAACACACGGTCATTACCCGTGGCATTGACCAAACGGTTTTTGATATCGGCATCAACTGAATCTGCAACATTATCATCACCAAAGCTCGCTTGTTTCCAAGACCACACATGATAGCCTTCTTCAATTGTATCTACTTCAGAATAAGCAACCGATACGAGCGCACCAAAATTCCCCCAAGTATTTGATAACAAACCAGCAAAGCGAGGGTCTGAATGCTCTGTTCTATCATTATAAATACCTTTTACACTTACAGCACCTTGTAGCCCTTCTTCAGAATTATCAAAAGGTTTTGCAGTATGTAAATCAACAGTACCGGCAATACCCCCTTCATCTAGTGACGCATCATACGATTTATAAACATCTACGCGATTAAATAGTTCTGAGGCAAAAATACTGAAATCAAAATCTCGAGAGCGAGATGCACCACCACGTTGGTCAATACCTGAATCGCTTGTAAAAAGTGCTTCCATGCCATTTAAGCGTGTGCGTGTAAAATTAGGACCCAAGCCACGTAGCGATATTTGACGACCTTCACCTGAGTCACGCGAAATAGACACACCCGGTACACGCTGTAATGACTCAGCTAAGTTAGCGTCTGGGAATTCGCCAATGTCTTCAGCTAATATGCTGTCTTGCGAGCCAATTGCATTTTTTTTGAGTTCCTTACTACGGGCTAGGTTAGAACGGTAGCCTGTTACCGTGATCGCTTCCATTTCCTGCTGAACTTTATCACTTTGAGCTGCATGTATAGGGCTGCTTGCTAATATGAATGTGCCAGATACAGCGCCAACTAATATACTCAGTTTATTAAGTCTAAATGGGATCATAATTCCTTTCTTCTCTCAGTTAATGTTTATAAATACTAAAAACAAAGTGCACACGCAGCGATTAAGCTGGATTAAATGGTGCAGACATCAACTAAACAAAGTAAGGCTGAAAATTTTCCAAATAAAAGAGTGGTTTAATAAAACTTTAACATATGTCGATTGGTTGGATTTTCTTAAGGTTATGATTGTATTTGTCTTTTTATTTGTTTTTATGTGTTAGTTAATTAGGTGTGATTTTTTGAGGGGTTAAAAACAATAAGTATTTAATTTACTCGCCTTATGTAAATAATAATGGCAGCTGTAAATTTTTGTCGTGATTTTTTAACGCATTTAGATTGAGTTACAAGCGCTAGTTATATACTATTTATATTATATATTGTTGCGCCGTTATAACAGGAAATGTTAATTCGGTAATTTGATTGGAGAATGCGTGTGACATCTATTGCCAATAACCAACCTTTACAAGTTATTCAGCTCAGTGATGGTCAAAATTTAACAGCTGAAATTTTGCCATTTGGCGCAATAATAAAAAGCATTAAATTTAAAGAACAAGAAATGACGCTTAGCGTCGATGATCCTCAATACTATCTTGAAAACCCATTTTATCTTGGCGCTACAGTAGGTCGATACGCTAATCGCATTGCAAAGGGGCGTTTTAACTTATCTGGTACACAGTATCAACTAGAAGCAAATAACGGCCCTAATAGCCTACATGGCGGCATTAAAGGCTTTAATAAAGTACTTTGGCAAGTAACCAAACAAACTGAAAGTGAAGTTGAGCTTTATTATTGCTCGCCCGACGGCGAACAAGGTTTCCCCGGTGAGTTGCAGGTTTGGCAAACTATTAGCGCTAAAAACGGCGAGCTTACTCTGCACTTTAAAGCGATAACCAATAAAGAAACGCTCGTTAACTTTACCAACCATTGCTATTTTAATCTTGATGGCAGTGAATCAATTAATGAGCATCTTGTTCAAATTAATACCGATCGTTACCTTCCTATTGATACAACTAGTATTCCACTCAATGAAGCCGCTTTAGTTTGCGGTACCTGCTTTGACTTTACTAAGCCAGCTCAAGTTGGTGAGGCCTTAAGCGCCGTTCATCCTCAACTAGAAGCTGGAAATGGCTTTGATCACTGCTATATTTTTAATGATGACAGCAGTTTAAAGACGATGGCTACATTAACTTCGCCACACACGAACGTTAGTTTAACCCTTAAAAGTACGCAGCCAGGCATGCAGCTTTATACCGCAAACTTTGTTGGTTCGCCTTTTAAAGCACGGCAAGCTTTGTGTTTTGAAGCGCAAAATTGGCCAGATGCGCCAAATCGTGAAAATTTTCCAAAAGCTAATTTATTGCCGGGAGAGGATTACGAACAGGTTATTATTTACTCTTTTTCTGAATGAATACAGCATTCCAATGTTAATTTAAAGAAAATTAAAAGCAAAAATACAGTGATTAAATGCTATCCATAATTCAGGAAAAGGTTGCACTTTTTGCTGGTTTAAAGTATTTATAATATAAATAGTATTTGAAACTATATGCACTACCACAACGACACAACGACTACACACAATCAGGAGTTTTTAAAAAATGATAATTAACAATAAGTTATCGTTCAACAAGAAAACCGCGATCAGTATTGCTATTACTGGCATATTGGCAAGCGGAAACGTTGCAGCTCAAGGCGCTGAAGGCAATACGCCTACAGTAGTAAATGAAGATGTTGAAGTTATCGCAGTAACGGGTATCCGCAGCAGCTTACGTTCATCAATGTTAGATAAAAAAGCATCTAATGTTGTTACAGACGGGATTAAAGCAGAAGATCTTGGTAAATTTCCTGATTTAAACGTAGCAGAATCTCTGCAACGTATTACAGGTGTAGCAATTGACCGTAGTGGTGGTGAAGGCCAAGCGGTAACTATTCGTGGTTTTGGTCCACAATTTAATACTGTACTTGTTAATGGTCGTCAAATTGCGACAGACAGTGCAGGGCGTGAATTCAACTTTGATGTATTAGCTGCAGATCAAATCACCGGTGCTGATATTTATAAAAGTAATACAGCAACGCTTCAAGAAGGCGGCATTGGTGGTACGGTTAACGTAACTACAGCACGTCCTTTTGATTTTGGCGGTTTACATATTTTAGGTTCAGTTAAAGGTATGTACGAAAGCCTTTCTGAAGAAGTATCTCCATCAACATCATTCTTAATAAGTAATACGTTTAACGATGACAAGCTAGGTGTGCTTTTTGCCATCACTAATCAACAACGTAAACTTCAAAATAACCAAATTTTAACGGCAGGTTGGCGCGGTGGCCAAACAATTTCTAACCCAACGGATGGTGTATTGTTTGAAAATGCTTACATTCCACGTAACTGGGACCAAGTAGTTGATGAGCAAGAGCGCGAGCGTACAAATGCAAGTTTAGTACTTCAATACGCACCGTCTGACGATGTTACGATTACTGTTGATGGTATGATTTCAAAATTCGAAGTTGACTCAACAGTACGCGATTTAGCATCTTGGTTTGAACCAGACCGCGTAGGCAGTGCAACGATTGATCCAGAAACAGGCACTCTTTTAACTTTCTCTCAAGAAGTTGGTTTAGGCGCGCCAAGTGGCGACCCTGCAAGTGACTTTGTATCGCATACACGTAATTCACGTGATGTAACTAATAAAGCATTTGGTATTAACGTTGATTGGCAAGTAAACGAGTCATTAAAAGCTAAATTTGATGTATCTCGCTCAACAGCCGAAAACGACCGTGCTGGTAGAGATCGTTTTAACGTAGTGGGTATTATTAATAGCTTCAGTTTTGATGGCACAGGTGGCGTTCCAACTGTTCAGCATGATGGATTTACAAATGGTTCATTGCCTGATCCAAGCTTAGCGCGACTTCATTACAACGAAATTGGTAATCAATTTACAGATGAAGATGAAATTACTGAAGTAAAAGCCGATTTTGAATATGTGCCAGATAAAGGCCCAGTTGAGCGTATTAACTTTGGTGCTTATCGCCAAGAGCGTGAAAAATCAAGCTTTCAAATCTTTGGTAGTCAATGTCAGTTCTGTGGTTATGGTACACAAGCACCACTTGATGCAATTGATTTTGAAGCATATACAGCGAGTAACTACTTCCCTGGTTTGATCGATACATTTTATAGCTACGATGGCGATAAAATGCTTGATTACTTAGCCGATCAAGGTTTCCCAGTAGAACCAACACTACAAAATAACCGTTACACAATTAACGAAGACATCACTAGCTTATACATGGACTTTACGCTTGGTTTTGACCTAGCTGATATGCCAGTAACTGTTAATATGGGCGCACGTTACTCAGAAACTGATATTGAAGTTGCTGCAATACAAAGCTTTATTAGCGATGTAATACCAACATCTGACGCAACATTGTTTCAGAATGTTTTTGGGCCTGCAACGAACATCGAGCAAGGCACTAGCTACTCAAACTTGTTACCATCTTTCAATGTTAAGTTAGAGCTACAAGACAACATGATTTTACGCTTTGCGGCGTATGACAGTATTACTCGTCCAACGATGTCTCAGCTATCTCCTGCGACAAACTTTAACGAGCCACGTCGTCAAAACTTAACGGCAAGTGGTGGTAATCCAGCACTTAAGCCATTCCAATCAGAAAACTGGGATATTTCTTACGAGTGGTACTACAACGATGCTAACTTATTTAGCTTTGCAGTATTTAGTAAAGAAGTAGATGACTTTATTGTTACCCTAACAGGTGCCGAAACATACGAAATGTCTGATCGTTCAGGCCCTGATTTTGCGTGTACTACATGTACAGATCAAACAGATGACGAACTTATTGGTAGTTCAGAAGTTTACACTGTAAGTCGTCCTCAAAATGGTGAGTCTGCAACTGTAACCGGCTTTGAAGTCGGTGTTACTCACATGTTTGAAAATGGCTTTGGTTTTATTGCTAATGCAACCGTTGTGAATAGCGACATTAGTGTGGGTGACGATACTACACAAACATTTGCACTAGAAGGTCTTGGGGATTCACAAAACTTAATATTTTTCTATGAGCAAGAAAACTGGCAAGCACGTGTTGCATTTAACAACCGTGAAGGCTTTTTACGCTTAGTTGATAACGGCTTTAACGGTGAACCAGTGAACGTAGAGACTTACGGCCAGTGGGATATTAGTGCAAGCTACGATATTAACGAAAACTTCACTATTTTTGCGGAAGGCATCAATATCACTGAAGAAGAGTTAGTGCAAACAGGTCGTTTTGCTAACCAAATCTATTCAGTAGAAGATAATGGCTCACGTTACGCGTTTGGTATTCGCGGATCGTTTTAATTAATGATGGAGGCGTATTTTTTCGCCTCTTGTTTCATTGCAGCACTTTGGTGCTAATACCAATTAGGTTAATTTAGCAGTAATGTATATTAGTTAACCTAATTGGCTAAAATGAATTCACATTAAATCAAAATGCCCTAACGGGCATTTGCTGTATAAAACGTTATCAAAAAATACTCAAAGAGTAGTCCATTATGAATAAAGCAATAAAAACAGTAGCGGTAGTTGGCGGTGGTACAGCAGGATGGCTGAGCGCTGCAATTATAGCTTCGTATCACCAAGGTCAAAATGGTGACGGCTTAAAAGTGATGTTGGTTGAATCGTCAGACATTCCAACTATTGGCGTAGGTGAAGGTACCTGGCCCACGATGAAAAACACACTTCAGCAAATAGGCTTGCGTGAAGTTGATGTGTTTAAAGCCTGTAATGCTACCTTCAAACAAGGCGGGAAGTTTGTAAATTGGACTCATGGCAATAATGACTTTTACTACCATCCATTTACTGTACCGCTAGGCTACGGCCGTATAGATTTAGCCCCATATTTAGATAATGTTGAAGACTTTGCACAGCAAACTAATTTTCAACATGATATTTGCGAAGCAAGCTTAGCCCCAAGAGGTATAGCGCAAGGTGAATATCAAGGTAATTGTAATTACGCTTATCACTTAGATGCCGGCGCTTTTGCAGAAATGCTTAAACAGCATTGTAAAAGTAAGCTTGGCGTAGAGCATATTATTGGTACTGTTGATCAGGTAAAGCTTGATGACGAGGGTGCAATAAATGTGCTTACTCTAAAAGATCAAACCCGCACTATAAACGCCGATTTATTTATAGACTGTACTGGTTTTTCATCATTGTTATTAGGCCAAGCGCTCAACGTACCGTTTAAAAAAATGGACCACGTGCTATTTAACGACAGCGCACTGGCGATGCAAGTCCCTTACGATGAAAACGATAACTCCTTAGCCAGCCATACCATAGCAACAGCGCAAAACGCAGGATGGATTTGGGATATAGGTTTAACGCATCGCCGTGGTGTAGGGCATGTCTATTCAAGCAAATTTTTATCAGACGATGAAGCAGAGCAAAACCTAAGAGACTATTTAGGCGATGCAGCAAACGGTTTAACTGCCCGTAAAATTAGTTTTGAATCAGGATACCGTGAGAAGTTTTGGCATAAAAACTGTGTTGCTATTGGTATGTCAGCAGGGTTTGTAGAGCCGCTTGAAGCAACCGCTATTATGCTTGTTGAAATTTCAGCACGCTTTGTAGCAGAGCACATGCCAGCAGATACACAAGTAATGCCTATAGTAGCTAAACGCTTTAACGAGCAAATGGATTACCGCTGGCAGCGTATTATCGACTTTTTAAAGCTGCATTACATGCTAACCAAGCGCCCAGAACCTTACTGGCAAGCACATGTACAGCCCAATACTATTCCACAAACCCTGCAAGAAGATTTACTTCTTTGGGGAAGCCGTGGCCCGCTTATTCAAGATTTTCATGGCGCATTAGAGTTATTCCCTGCCGCCAGTTATCAGTATGTTTTGTACGGTATGGGCTTTAAGCCTGACTTTACTAAACAAGCATATTTGTATTCACAACATGTGCAAGCCAAACAAATAATTGAACGTAACAGCCAGCTTACACAGCAGATGTTGCAAACTTTGCCGCCTCACCGTGCTTTTATAGAGCAGTGGTTAGCAGCTAACCCAGTTTAAGGATGTGTAACTATGGCTATTAGTGAACTAGTAAACACCAAACACCAAACATTAAAAATTAACCCCAATGCAGCCGTTGAATACGCAAAAACGCAGCATTTAGTTAATTTAAGAGCAAATGAAATAGCAAAAGCAGCCTGCGACTTACCTATTTTTTTAGCACGTAATACACAAAATGGCAGTTATACAGTATCAGCGTTAACCAGCTTTAGTGCAGGTCAAAGTTTATTGGTTAATAACAACCAATGGCAGGCACTTTACACGCCGGTATGTATGCAAACCCAGCCTCTTTATTTAATGACCCGAGAAGCAAATAGTAGCGATTATTTTATCGCGATTGATGATCAAAGCTCAGCCGTAAACACGCAGCAAGGTGAGGCACTATTTGATGCTAAAGGTAATCCGAGTTTATTTTTAAGTGCACAGCAAAAACTGTTAGAAAGCGACTTAAAAAATGACTATCAAACGTATCAATTTACCCAAGAAGTTGCGCGGTTAGGGCTCATTAAAAACATAGATATTGTATTGCAGTTTGAACAAGGCGAAACCCAAACTATTCAAGGTTTGAGCACCGTTGATGAAGACAAACTGCAAACATTAAATAGCGATACCGTTGCAAACTTACACAAGCAAGGTTACTTGAGTGTGCTTAACAGCATGCTTATTTCACTGTTTCAGTTAAATGCATTGGTAAAGCTGCATAACCAACGTCCCGAACTTATGCCTTTAAAGCAAATTAAGTTAGAACTAAGTCGAGATGCGCACGCGCTGTAGCGTGCACTTTTTTATTACACAGACATTGCGCATAACGCGCAGGAGACACACACATGTCAGATAACATTTTACAGCTGGTGGTTTTTGTTTTTGTCACCGCTTTAATTGGTGGCCTTACTTATTGGAAATGCCGAGGCCAAAATCGCAATAACGGACAAAGCCAAACCAAAGAGTATTTTTTAGCGGGCGGTGGCCTTACTTGGATGTTTGTTGCAGGTTCAATCACATTAACTAATTTAAGTACTGATCAGCTTGTAGGTATGAATGGTAACCAAATGGCTTTACTGGTTTGGTGGGAGCTTGCAGCAATTATAGGTTTGATTATTTTAGCCAAAGTGTTCATTCCTGTTTATTACAAATACAACTGTACAACGACCACAGAGCTTTTAGAAAAGCGCTATAACAACAAACATATTCGCGCTGTTATTGGTGGTTTATTCTTTTTAGGTAATGCACTTATTTATATGCCAGCGGTTATTTATTCTGGCGCGCTATTTATGCAAACCATGTTTAAGGTTGATATTCCGCTAATGTATATTGCCACCGCATTTGCCATTATTGGTGCTGTTTATGCGTTTTTTGGCGGCCTGCGAGCAGTGGCTGTATCCGATACCTACAATGGCATACTTGTACTAGGCATGGCTGTTTTAGTCGTGTTTTTAGCACTTAATGCGATTGATTATGACTTTACGGGTATTCCTGAGGAGCGCTTAACACTCATAGGCGATGCTGACTCACCTATTCCGTGGCCAACACTTTTAACCGGTATGATCTTTATTCAAATGTATTACTGGGGTACTAACCAAACAATCACACAGCGAGCAATGGCAGCACCTAATGTTAAAGAAGCGCAAAAAGGTATATTTGCAGCTGCGGGTATTCGTTTTTTAATCGTCCCTGCAATTGTGGTATTACCGGGTATTATTTCGTTTAAACTTTATGGCGATATTGGTGACGCTGCTTATGGTCGAATTGTGGGTGATGTAATGCCAGCATGGTTAACCGGTGTGTTCGCAGCGGCAATGGCAGCAGCAGTACTTTCTACTTACAACAGCTTATTAAATTCAGCTACAGCACTATATGTGTGTGACATTCACGAAGCGTACTTTAATAAAGAGCCAAGTGTTGTAAAGCTAAGTGGTTACGTAACATTGCTACTAACAAGCTTAACACTGGTACTTGTACCAATTTACCAGCAAGCAGACAGTATTATTAACTTACTACAGCAATTAAATGGCTTATTAAGTATGCCTATATTCTCAATTTTTGTAGTGGGCTTATTATTTAAAAATGTGGATGCACGTGCAGGTATTGCAGCAGTAATTTTAGGTGTTGTAATGTACGGCATGCTTACATTTGCAAACTCACCACTACATACTGACATTCATTACATTCACTTAATGCCAATTACACTGATTGTATGTGTAGCCTTTGCATTGATAGTAAATAAAGTGGTATTTGGTTTGAATGCGCAGTGGGCAGGTAAAACACCGGCACTTGATGACGCAGGCCAAGCACAAGTACAAAAATAGATTATAAATAGTTTAAGCTGACAAAATCGGTCATGGGGAAACTCTGGCCGATTTTTTTATATGTATTAAAAGCAACATGACAACTTCAAAGCGAAGGTTAGTTTAATACTTTTTATTACAGTGGTACTTCCAGTGAGTTTATCTGACTATTTGCGATGTAAAGACTATCAAAACCTAATTTATATGATATATACTATTATTATTGAATGTCACCATCTGATAGATTGTGGCTCAAGCAAAGAGATACATTTAGTACATAGTGTAGCTTACTAATTTTCGTTATATTTATAACTCACACAATGAACAAGAGGATAGGAAAATCATGGCCGACACTAAATCATTTTATCGATTAGACAGTGTAAACAGCACCGTTATTTTCGACTGCCAGAGCAAAACACCGGCGTTACTGTACTTTGGTAAACGCCTATCTGAGCAAACAACAGAAACAATGCTAACTCAGCTTGCTACGCGTCAAGAAGTAAAATGTGCCGTGGTTGAAGAAGCGCCTATTTCTCTATCTCCGTTATTAGGCGAAGGCTTTACTGGTGCGCCAGGGCTTGAGCTAGTAAATGATTCAATCGCATGGTCAGTAGGGCCACAACTTCAAGACGTTCGTCAGCCTTCAGCCGCAACACTTGAATTTGTAAGCGTAGATAAGCTTCGTGGTATTGAAGTCGTGCACAGCATTACACTTGATAAAAGCACTGACGTACTTAGCGCGCATACCGTATTAACTAATTTAGGTGACTCACCACTGGGCGTTAATTTTTGCGCCGCGCCAACATTTCAATTGCCAGATAGCGTAAGCAAAATAGTGAGCTTTGAAGGTCGTTGGTCAAATGAATTTCAACGTCAATCGGTTGATTTAGTCTTAGGCAGTTTTGTTCGTGAAAACCGTAAAGGCAAAACATCACACGATGTATTCCCTGGTTTATTAGTGCATAACGAAAATGCAGGCGAGCAGCACGGCGAATGTTACGGCTTTCATTTAGGTTGGAGTGGTAATAATAAACTACGCGCAGAGCTTTTAGCTGAAGGTCGTCGTTATGTACAAATGGGTGAGCTATTACTTCCTGGTGAGCTTACGCTTGCTAAAGGTCAAACGTATCAAAGCCCGAGCATTTATGGCTCGTTTTCGAGTGAAGGTTTTAGTGCGCTTTCTCGTAATTTTCATCGTTTTGTTAAAGCTAATTTACTTAGCCAAGCACAGCGTGAAAAAACGCGTCCTGTGCATTACAACACATGGGAAGGCATTTACTTTGATCACGACGTAGATACGCTTAAGCAACTAGCCGACAAAGTGGCCCCGCTAGGTATTGAACGTTTTGTACTTGATGATGGTTGGTTTAAAGGCCGCCGTGGCGACAATGCAGGCTTAGGTGATTGGACAGTAGATTACAAAATTTACCCCGATGGTTTATCACCAGTTATAGATCATGTGAATAGCTTAGGTATGGAGTTTGGTATTTGGTTTGAACCAGAAATGGTTAACCCAGATAGTGATTTATACCGCGCGCATCCTGATTGGGTTTTAGGATCTGAAAACAACGAACAGTTAAGCTTTAGAAATCAGCTCGTACTTGATTTAACGCGCTCTGAGGTTGTTGAGTACCTATACAAAGCAATTGACGATATTTTAGTTGAATACCCAACTATTAAGTACATTAAATGGGATATGAACCGCGATATTAACCATGCGGGTAATTTTGATGGTAAGCCAGCAGTGCACCAGCAAACATTAGCACTTTATCGTTTAATTGACCGTATTAAAGCGGCGCACCCAGGGCTTGAAATAGAAAGTTGTTCGTCAGGTGGTGCACGTGTAGATTACGGCGTACTTGCACACACAGACCGTGTATGGACGTCAGATTCAAACGATGCGCTTGATCGCCTTGAAATACAGCGTGGATGTTCGTTCTTTTTCCCATCGTCGGTTATGGGTGCACACGTAGGCCCACGCGATTGTCATATCACAGGGCGTAATGTAAGTATTGAAATGCGTGCTGCGGTATCAATGTTTGGCCACATGGGCATTGAAATGGACCCACGTGAACTGAACGATCACGAATACAATGCACTTAAAGCGGCAATAGCACTACACAAAGAGCATCGTGAGTTTATTCATAGCGCCGATTTGTACCGCCTTGATAGCGACGATTTATCAATTAACTTTGGTTTAATTGATGAGCAAAAAACAAAAGCGTTATTTGCCTATAACAGCGTTCGCGAAACACCGCGTACAGCGCCTAATAAGCTTCGTTTTGTTGGCCTAGATGCCGATGCGCAGTACACACTTAATTTAGTGTGGCCGGTAAAATTTGAAGAGTATCGTCCATCTTCTATTGCAGCGGTAAATGGTCAAACATTTACCGGTGAAGCGCTAATGCAGTTTGGCTTACAAATGCCAATATCATTCCCGCAAACATCGCTTATATTTGAGCTTAATAAAGCTTAAATTTAACTAAGAGCAGTAAAAGGCGCTAATCGCTTTTATACTGCTTAGCTTAGCTTAGCTTAGCTTAGCTCAGTTTAGATATCAGTAGTCAGCTCTATATTGTTTAGGGCTGGCTTTTTTATATCCTTTGTAAGCTAATTTAGTAAATTAACTTAGTAAACTCAAAAGTATCGAAAATAGAGTGGTTACGCTTGCGCGTAATTTTGCTTGTTACCCAACCAACGTTGAATTAGTGGGTCAACAACCTCTGGGTGTTGCTTAAGCATTTGCTGTGCAATCGGTCTTACTTGATTAAGTATGTGCTTATCGCGGGTAAGATCGGCAATTTTAAACTCGGCTAACCCTGTTTGTTTTGTACCGAGTACTTCACCAGGGCCACGAATTTCTAAATCGCGCTCAGCTATCACAAAACCATCGTTACTATCGCGTAGTACTCCTAATCGTTTTTGAGCGGTGTGAGACAGTGGTGCGTGGTATAAAAGCACGCAATGCGATGCAGTAGCGCCACGGCCAACTCGCCCACGTAACTGATGCAGCTGTGCTAAGCCTAAGCGCTCAGGGTTTTCTATAATGATTAAGCTCGCATTAGGGACATCTACACCAACTTCAATAACCGTCGTGGCAACTAAAACATGTATATTACCTGCTTTAAACTCGCTCATAATGGCTTGTTTTTCAGCTGATTTCATTCGGCCATGTACTAAGCCTACGTTTAGCTCTGGTAGCGCTTCTTTTAACTGCAGTGCGCTGTCTTCGGCGGCTTGGCATTGCAGTACTTCAGATTCATCAATAAGTGTACACACCCAATAAACTTGGCGGCCTTGCTCGTTACACGCTAATTTAACGCGGGCAATAATATCGTCTCTGCGAGTATCTGGAAGTGCTACTGTTGTGATTGGCGTACGCCCTGGTGGCAGCTCGTCAATCACAGAGGTTTCTAAGTCGGCATAGGCGGTCATAGCAAGTGTACGTGGGATAGGTGTTGCGGTCATAACTAGTTGATGAGGGTAACAATCACCAAACTTACCTTTTTCACGCAGTGATAAACGCTGGTGGACACCAAAGCGGTGTTGTTCATCAATAACGATAAGCACTAAGTTATTAAACTTAACTTCATCTTGAAATAAAGCGTGAGTACCTACAATCATTTGCGCTTCACCAGAGGCTATTTTTTCAAGTGTTGCTACGCGCTCTTTGCCTTTTGTTTTACCGCCAAGCCAAGCAACTGTTATACCTAGTTGATTAAACCACGTTGTAAAATTAACGCCATGTTGCTCTGATAAAATTTCAGTAGGAGCCATTAAAGCTACTTGAAAGCCCTGCGCAATGGCTGTTAGTGCACTAAGTGCTGCTACTAGGGTTTTACCTGAGCCTACATCGCCTTGTACTAAACGCATCATTGGATACGCGTGTTGCATGTCACCTTTAATTTCAGCAACTACGCGGCTTTGCGCATTTGTGGGTGCAAAAGGAAGTTGCTCTAAAAATTGGCTTTCTAATGTGTTTACCGGATTTAATGCCACGGCTTTAACTTGTTGCCCTTGCTCTCGTACTTTTAATAAGCTGAGGTTTTGAGCAAGTAACTCCTCAAATACAAGGCGCTGTTGAGCAGGGTGAGTACCTTGCTCTAATGCAGTTACGTCAACATCATTTGGTGGGCGGTGCAGTAATAATAAGGCGTCACTTAGCGGCATATTTGATGGCTGCCACTGTGAAGGCAGTAGTTCTTCTACTGAGTATTTATGCAGTAAATCAATAGCCTGCTCGCTTAAAGCTCTAATCGATAGTTGCTTTAAACCTTCGGTTGTTGAATAAACGGGCGTTAATGTGGTCGCTACTGGTTGCTCGTTAGAGGTATCGCTGATGCTGTATTCAGGATGACTCATTTCAAAGCCAACGCGGCCACGTCGCACTTCACCAAAACAACGTATTATTTTACCTGCACTAAATGCGTTTTTTTGTGCGGCGGTAAAATTAAAAAATCGTAATGTTAGCCTGCCAGTACCATCATTGATTTGGCAAACAAGCATGCGCCTTTTACCAAACGTAATTTGGCTTGTTTCAATTGTTGCTTCAACACTTACGTGGCTGTGCAGTGACAACTCGCTAATCGCGTATAAGCGAGTGCGATCTTCATAGCGAAGTGGCAAATGAAAAAGCATATCTTGCACAGTTAAAATACCTAGCTTTAACAAACGCTCAGCCATTTTTGGGCCGACCCCTTTGAGCTCTGTAATTGGGTATTGATTTAAGCTAGGTTTAGACAAAGTGTATCAATCTTATTATTTGTGAGTAGGCTAAGTGTACTTACAGAGCTTTAGTCCATCAAGTATGTTTTAAAGCTTGCCAAAATTGCTCGTCAGCGACTATTTCGCCGTTTTCATCAAGTGCAGGATAAGGTAATTTTTTTTGTTTACACTGCCTTGCAATAATAGGATGGCAGCCTTCAAAGTAAAGTGGGTGCTTAACTTCGGCGCTCAGCATATCTCTATTATATAAACCAGCCAGCTCACGTTGACGCTGTGCTTCAAACAATATTAGCGCAGCAGCAACCGAAACATTTAGTGATTGCACCATGCCTTGCATTGGAATAATAATATTTTGATCGGCATATTCTAGAGCTTTTTCTGAGATCCCTGTTTTTTCTTGTCCAACAATAATAGCCGTTGGCTTGGTGTAATCTACTTCTCTAAAATCAACGGCATCTTCTGATAGATGAGTCGCTAATATTTGTATTTCTGGATTGCGTTCACGCATTGCAGTAACTGCATCATCAATATTTCTATGCAGGTGCGTCTCTAGCCAGTTTTTACTGCCACCTGAGGTATTATTTGTTAGCCATTTTTGCTTTTCAGGCCATACAGCATGTACGTGATGGCAACCAACCGCATCAGCACTTCGTACTATTGCAGATAAGTTATGGTGTTTGTGCACGTCTTCTAAACACACGGTTAGGTCTGTTTGACGGCGCGAAAGTACGTCTTCGATTCTTTGATAGCGAGTTTGCTGCATGGTTATCCTCTTTTTTCGGCAATTATACGAGATTTTTACAGTTAAGGCATTACCGTACGGCTAATTGGGTTTTGTAGAGAAATAAGTGTTTCAGTTGATTGGATTGCTTCTATTGCTTGTATTTTATTAATCAGCACATCTTGTAAGTGATCAATGGACTTTGTCATTACCTTTATAAATATGCTGTAGTTACCTGTTGTGTAATAAGCCTCTACCACTTCCTCCAATGCTTCTAGCTTTATAAGCGTTTGCGGGTAATCACGTGCGTTATTTAAATTAATACCTATAAAGCAGCATACATCGTAGCCCAGCTGTTTAGTATTAATCGTTAATTGGGTGCCTGTAATGATCCCTGCTTGCTTCATTTTTTCAATTCTTACGTGAATTGTCCCTGCGCTTACATTAAATCTTTTTGCTAATTCGGCGTACGCAGTACGGGCATTTGCCATTAACGCATGAAGTATCTGTTTATCGAGATTATCGATTAAATAATTTTCCATTATATTTTTATCATAAAATTATCGAATATATGGTTTTTATACCACTTAATTGATGGTTTTTATATATTAAAGCTATTTTTGTTATGGGATATTGAATTAATCCTTTGAATCGTTACATTAACTTCATTAAGGACGCTAGTTAGATCGTTTTTTATCAATTAAGCAAGTAACAATAACTGGGAATGAGGCCAATTATTATGAGTTCACACTATGTGCAGCAACAGCAGCAAATAAGTAAAGTTAAGCAATTTTTTTCACAACAACTAGAAACCCAACTTGGGCTGGTTGAGGTTCAAGCCCCAATTTTGGCTAAGGTTGGCGACGGCACGCAAGATAACTTAAGCGGCCATGAAAACGCAGTTGCTGTAAATGTGAAAGCGATTACAGATAGCCGCTACGAAGTGGTGCATTCACTGGCTAAGTGGAAACGTAAAACACTGGCTACTTATGGCTTTAGTGTTGGTGAGGGTATTTACACTCAAATGAAGGCTTTGCGCCCAGATGAAGATTCATTAAGTCCTATTCATTCTGTATATGTTGATCAATGGGATTGGGAAAAAGTAATTAACGAAACGACAGAACGTTCGCTGGCAACACTAAAGCAAACTGTTCAATCTATTTATAAAGGAATAAAAGAGACGGAAGCTTTTGTAAGCGAGTCTTATGGTTTAACGCCATTTTTACCGGACGATATTAAGTTTGTGCACAGTGAAGAGCTACGTAAAATGTATCCTGATTTTAGTGCTAAGCAACGCGAAAAAGCCATTGCACAAGAATATGGTGCTGTATTTTTAATTGGTATTGGTGGCGCACTCGGAGATGGCAAAATTCACGATGTAAGAGCCCCAGATTACGATGATTGGTCTACGCCAACATGCGATCAATACATGGGTTTAAATGGCGATATTTTGGTATGGAACCCAGTGCTTGAAAATGCATTTGAAATATCATCAATGGGTATACGTGTAAGTCCGGAGGTTTTAAAAGCGCAGTTAAGTACAACTGGAAATGAAGACCGCTTAGAGTTTGATTGGCATAAAGCGCTACTACAAAGTAAATTTCCGCAAACGATTGGCGGTGGAATAGGGCAGTCTCGCTTGGCTATGCTATTGCTACAAAAGCAGCATATTGGCCAAGTACAAGTGGGTGTATGGCCAAGTCAAACTTATGATACGGTAAGTGGCTTACTTTAAATTGTAAAAAAGTGAGTTAATTTGAGTGCTCAATAGAGCACTCAATTTTTTAGTGTGTTTTAAACTCTATTTCAATTTTATTATTTAAAAGTTTAACGTTGCACGGAGGGTAATTGCGGATTGTTTTAAGTACTTTATCAAAAATATGAATCTCTACGCCTGAATGCAAAACAGAATTCACCGTTAAATTAGCGTCGCTAAGTAAATCGTGTAAGTCATGATCTAAGTTTGAAAGACGTTTTTCTAATTTCTCTGCTTGCTCACAATAATGTTTCTGAGTAGCGCCAATTTTAGTGATTAATATTTTCTTCTTTTCGGCATCCTTCACTAAATCAGTTTTTTCTAGCGCTGCTTGCAGCGTATCTAATTGTGCATCTGTTTTAGCTAAGTCTCTAAAGCAATTATCAGTATCCGCTGTTATTTCAGCACCAGAAGCTGCTAAATTAATAATCATTTTAGCACCTGATTCATTCCCTATTTCGCCAGCAATGAGAGTTGTTGCATCAAGTATTTCACCACCAAATATTTTACCTTTAGGTAAGTCTGGTTGGCCTACTTGCAGTAAGCGTTTAGCTTTCATTACACAATGGCTTGTTTGGCGATCAATAAAAATATTATTTGCATCGAGATAACAATACTGTGAGTGAGATACATGAATATCACCTAGCGCAATTAGCTTGCAAGAAAGTGACTTACTATCCACTTTTTGATGGCCAATAATGCCTTGTTTAACCGTGATGTTTCCGCCTGCGGTAAGCTCACCTGATTCAACTGTGCCAAATATAGTAATATCGCCTTTGGCAGTTACTTTCATCCCAGGGTCTATATTGCGAGTAACAATAACACTGCCTTGAAAGTCAATATGGCCGCTTTTTACATTTACATCTGAAATGGTAAAAATATCGTCGACACGCATACCATTATTAATTTCAACCGGAACACCAGCAATAGTAGAGACTAACTCAAGCGGATTCATTTTTGATATTTCAGTCCCTTCGCCTGCCACTAATTGTTTATTTTCTCCGGGCTTTGCGGGCAGTATGTCACCTATTACGGTAAAGCCTTCTTTACCGGGGGTTGCTGGTTGCTGGCGAATAAGCACAGAGCCAGGTTCTACGCTTGCAAGCTTGCCAAAGTCGCGCATGTCCACACTGCCATCTTCTTTGAGCTTGGGCGCTTTTAAGCGGTCTTTTAAAGTCTCTACGGTTGTTATTAGTTTAGTGGCTAAACCATCGCTTGGGAGCCTACCTTTAGCTAATATCCCTTTAACTACAGATCCCGCAGAGTGTTCAGATTGTTTTTGCAGCAGCTGTTCTAAAAAAGCTTGTTTATACCCACGCACAATGCCTGCTTTAACGAGTTGTTTTTTTGCATCTTCTAAACTTAATAACTTTCCACCTTGGGCAAGCGTTAGCTCGCCAATGGCCAGCATTTTATCGTCGCTAATTGTTACATTTAAAGTGGCATTGTGTTTTGTTGCTACAACGAGAGTTTGTTGTGTGTTTTCGTTTTTAAAAAAATCATTAATAGCGTCATGATCTATTTTACAGTCGCAAAAAGCTGACTTTTCGAGAGCCTCTAAAATAAATGCAGCGCTGGGAGGAATATGTTCTTTTACATCAAGTAAAACATTTCCATTGTTGGCAAGCTTAAACACGAGTTAATCCTTTTTTACTACTTAAGTTAAGTTTGTTTTTTAAAACACAACTACAGATTGCTAGAAATTTACTTATGAGTCAAGAAGTCAGATAAAACGAAGTGCTTAGAGGAGAATAAAGGCTATAGAGAGGCTCTATAGCCTGTAATACTTAGTTTGTAGAAGGTAGTTCCATTATTCCGTCTATTTCAACTTGTGCACCTTTTGGTAGTGCACGAACACCTAATGCAGCTCTCGCTGGGTAAGGTTGTTTAAAGTATTGGCTCATCACTTCATTTACAGTGGCGAAGTTAGATAGATCAGTTAGGTAAATATTGATTTTAACTAAATCGTGAATTTTTCCGCCTGCTTCTTCACATACCGCAGCAATATTTTTAAATACTTGATGCGTTTGCTCGCTAAAATCTTCTGAAATCATTTCCATCGTTTCTGGAACTAATGGAATTTGACCAGATAAATAAACAGCGGTACCTACTTTAACTGCTTGGCTGTAAGTGCCAATAGCTGCAGGTGCTTTGTCGGTAGAGATAAATGCTTTATTCATGTGTTTCCTATTTTATTTTTTACGATAGACTTTTTGTACATCAGGCATAACGCGAATGCGGCGCATAATGTTAGCAACGTGGATACGGTTTTTAACGGTAACCCCTAAATCTATCACGTATAAATTACTTTCTTTTTCATCGGTGGCAATTTCGACAATATTGGCTTGGGTTGTAGCGACAACATTGGTTAGCTTAGCTAACGCGCCTTGATGGTTAATAATTTCAACTCTCAGAGCTGCAATATATTCTTTTTCTGGGTTATCGTCCCATTTTACAACTAAGTATTTAGAACGCTCATTTTCCCAACCACGAATATTTTTACATTCTTGGCGGTGAACGGTCAGGCCCTTACCTTGGCTTATATGAGCCGTAATGGCATCGCCTGGTACAGGTCGGCAACACTTAGAGTAATTCACTAACATGCCTTCAGTACCAATAATGGTCGCTTTAGCTTGGCTTGTTATATCAGTTAAATCGTCATTGTCATTTTGCAATAAGCGCTTGGCAATTAACATACTCATTAAGTTACCAGAGCCAATTTCTACAAGTAATTCAAGAAGCGTAGTTAGTTCGTGCTCTTCAAGTACTCTCGCTATATTTTCATCAGCAATGCTATCTAGTTTGTTTTCGCCTAATGCCGAATCAAGTAAACGACGCCCTAAGAGCATAGCTTCTTCATGATGCTGGCTTCTAAGGTAATTACGAACACCCAAGCGTGCTTTACCAGTAACAATAAAGTTTAGCCATGTTGCATTAGGGTGGGCACCTGAGCTTGTTATTATCTCTATGGTTTGCCCTGTATCTAATGGCCTACTTAAAGGATGTGGCTTGCGATTAACGCGTGCGCCTACACAAGTGTTGCCTACATCAGTATGCACTGCATACGCAAAATCGACTGCGGTAGCGCCCATTGGTAGCTCAACAATACGCCCATCTGGTGTAAATACGTAAATTTCTTCTGGGAATAGCTCAGTTTTTACGTTTTCAATAAATTCAAACGATGAACCCGCACTTTGCTGAAGCTCTAATAAGCTTTGCATCCATTGACGGGCACGTTGCTGCGAAGTATTACCGGCACCATCACCTGATTTTTTATACATCCAGTGCGCCGCTACACCTTTGTCGGCCATCTGATCCATATCGTGAGTACGAATCTGAATCTCAACAGGTATTCCGTGTGGGCCAACTAATGAAGTATGAAGCGATTGGTAACCATTAGTTTTTGGTACAGCAATATAATCTTTAAAGCGTGTTTCTATAGGCTTATAAAGACTATGAGCCACACCTAATACGCGATAACACGTATCCATAGAATCAACTGCAATTCTAAACGCGTAAATATCCATAACTTCGTTAAATAGCAGTTCTTTATTAAGCATTTTTTTATAAATACTATATAAATGTTTCTCACGGCCTGACACAGTCGCTTTAATGCCTGACTCTTCAAGACGTGCTTCTATTTCATGTTGGATATTAGTGATAACTTCTTTGCGATTACCACGTGCTTTAGCTACTTCAGATTTAAGTGCGCGATGACGCATAGGATATAAAGCTTGAAAACCTAAGTCTTCAAGCTCATTTTTAATATCGTGAATACCTAAGCGGTTTGCTATTGGCGCGTAAATCTCAAGCGTTTCACGTGCTATTCTGCGGCGCTTATCTGGGCGCAGTGCCCCTAAAGTACGCATATTGTGCGTTCTATCAGCAAGCTTGATTAAAATAACTCGAATATCCTGAGTCATTGCCATAATCATTTTGCGGTAGTTTTCAGCTTGGAATTCTTTTTTATCTTTAAAGCTGAGCTTATCGAGCTTACTTACACCTTCAACGAGTTCTGCCACAGTTTCGCCAAAAATTTCGGCTAAATCTTGTTGGCTAAAATCAGTATCTTCAATTACATCATGCATTAGCGCGGCCATGAGCGTTTCATGGTCAAGATGCATGCCTGCAAGAATTTGGGTTACTTCTACTGGATGAGTTATGTAAGGTTCGCCACTTGAGCGAGTTTGTCCTTCATGGGCCTCTCGGGCTACCACGTAAGATTTTTGAACCAGCTCTACATCAGCAGCGGGCAAGTATTCTGAAATTTTCTTTTTAAGACCTTCAAAAAGATACATTCACACTCCAATGTTCTAGGGCCTGTTGACCTTTCAGGATTAAAATTTGTTCAATCTAGGGACGATTTAAACGCGGCGCGAGGTTTTTAGCCTAGCGGGCTAAGTAAAAATCGAGCAACAAAGAGTAAATTGCCCCTAGGCAGAACCCTTTAGGCAGCGCATGTTTTGCATTTATGCTGCGTTATCGCCTATTTATGGGGAATAACCACACTACATAGGCTCTGCCTTGCCTAAATACCAAACATACTACTGCAAATTTAACCTCGAAAGATAAACAGCCCTAGTGAAGCAAATTAGGTAAGCTACGAATATACGATGAAATGAAAGGATTGCCAACGGCTATAGTAGAAATACTGCGCCGTTGGCTAAATCAGACCGGGAGGTCGATTATTGGTTGCCACCAACAATGGCAGCAACAGCAGCTAATTCTGCTGCTTCTTGGTGTTGTTGTTCTTCACGGTCAATTAAGTCCATTGAAGCGCTATCAACTAAACCTAATTCAATTTCACGTAAAGCAACTACCGTTGGCTTATCGTTTTCAGGGTCTACTAGTGGAGTTTTACCACCAACAGCAATTTGGCGGGCACGACGAGCCGCAACTAAAATTAAGTCAAAACGATTACCAACTGCATCTACTGCATCTTCAACTGTTACGCGGGCCATCACAGCACTCCAAAAATAATTTAAAAGCAAAGACGTAGTTTACTCCAAGGAGCCACTTTCGCCAATAGCCAGTGTTCAATTTTTATCAGTTTTACTTGCCTAAGCCTAATTTAAGTAAGCTTAAATTATTTAAGCAGACTATTTAGTAAAACTTGGTGACGATCTTCTTGCGCTTTTAGTGTTAAGCGCTGAGCCATTACAATCATTTCTATGTCGGCAAGTGCGTCCTCAAAGTCATCATTAACAATTACAAAGTCGTATTCGTTATAATGTGATGTTTCAGATTGTGCTTTTGCCATACGAGAGGCAATAACCTCTGCCGAATCTTGGCCACGGTTATTTAAGCGTTGTTCTAACTCTTCTTTTGAAGGCGGTAGAATAAAAATAGTTTGTACGCTTGGCATAATTTTGCGCACTTGCTGAGCTCCTTGCCAATCAATATCTAAAAACACATCAATACCCGCATCAAGTTGCGACTCAATAGCCTGCTTTGATGTGCCGTAGTAATTATCGAATACTTGAGCCCATTCAAAAAAGTCATCTTTGGCAATAAGCGCTTTAAATTCGTCTGTAGATACAAAGTGATAATGCACACCATTTTCTTCACCTGGGCGAGGGGCGCGAGTTGTATGTGATACAGATACTTTCATGTCAGCGTGTTTTTTTAATAACGCATTGATTAAGCTTGATTTACCAGCACCAGAAGGGGCTGACAAAATAAATAAGTTACCGCGAGTTTGTGCCATGTTTTTCTCTACCTAAAAATAAACAGGCTTGGGTTACAAGTAAGCCAAGCCTTTAATTAACTGCATTGTACTTTAATTAGCTCACCTTGCTCAAGTTAGTCGTGCTCATGTTGGTCATGTCCAAATTGGCTTGGGAGTATTTTGCTAAGTTAGGGCGTGTTGATTTTTGTGGATTGAAATTTGTTCAATCTAGGGGCGACTAAATCGCGGCGCGAGGTTTGTAACCTAGTGGGCTAAGTAAAAACCGAGCAACAAAGAGTTGATCGTCCCTAGAAAGAACCCAAAGGGCAGCGCATGTTTGGTATTTATGCTGCGTTATCGCCTATTCATGGGGAATAACCACACTACATAGGCTCCGCCTTGCCTAAAAACCAAACATACTGCTGCAAATTCACCCACCAAAGTTCAACACGCCCTAGATTTTAAATAAAATTGCAGTTTAAAATTGTCAACGGAACTAGCCGCTAGATATAAGTATTTGATAAGGTGAAGTATCACCTAGTAAAGGAGCCTTTATGCTTAATAAAACCTTATTTACCGCACAACAAGTAAGAGACAACGAAGCTTTAGCTGCTAAAAATAGTCATTGTGATTTATTTACCCTAATGCAGCGTGCAGGCGAGGCTGTATATAAGCAATGGCAGTTATTTGATGCACAGCATACATTAGTCATTGTTGGCCATGGTAACAACGCTGGAGACGGTTACGTTGTAGCTAGGCTTATTATTCAATCAGGTAAAAAGGTAACAGTATGCGCAGCTGAGCCTAATAAAGTATTAACCGGTGATGCAGCAAAAGCGCAGCAGCTATGGATTGAAGCGGGTGGGGTGGTTTCTCATTTTACAAAAGATGCTCTTAATGAGTGCGATATCGTTATTGATGCGCTCCTTGGTACTGGGCTTAATAGCGCCGTGCGCGATAATTTTGCAAATATAATTAACGCGGTAAATAACAGTGGTAAGCCCGTAATAAGCATTGATATTCCATCAGGCATTGAAGCAAATACAGGACAGCCTTTAGGATGTGCAGTACAAGCGACTTCAACCGTTACTTTTGTGGGTATTAAGCAAGGGCTCACAACGACGGCAGGTAAACAATATAGCGGTAAGTTAGTATTTGATGACTTAGCAATTGGCGATGCGTTTACTTGTATCGCTCAATCATCAGGAACCCTTGTTAGTATCAATAGCTTTAAAGGAATAGCCACGCGGGCAATCAATAGTCACAAAGGCAGCCATGGCAAGCTTTTATGTGTTGGAGGCAATCAAGGTACTGCAGGTGCAATTAGGTTAAGTAGTGAAGCAGCTCTTAGAACGGGTGCTGGCATGGTAAGAGTGTATACACACGAAAGCTCAATAACGCCTATTAGTATTGGCAGACCAGAACTTATGGTAAGCAGTAATAACTTACATCAAGCGCTAGAGTGGGCAAGCTGCGTTGTTATTGGCCCAGGGCTTGGGCAAGACGAGTGGGCACAACAAACATTCGATGAAGTAATGCAATATTGCCAAAACAATAAAATGCCATTGGTTATAGATGCAGATGCCCTTAATTTACTGGCTAAGCAAGCTTCATCATACACGTTAGAGCAATGCGTACTTACTCCACATCCCGGCGAAGCTTCGCGACTGCTAAGTGTTAGCACCAGCGAAATCGAATCTGATCGTTTTAATTATGCTCGCCTTTGCGCCAAGCGCTACACCGCGACTTGTGTATTAAAAGGCGCAGGAACATTAATAGATAATGCCCAGCACACGTGGGTGTGTGAGGATGGCAACCCAGGACTGGCCGTTGGCGGCAGTGGCGATGTACTTACTGGTATTATTGGTGCCTTACTTGCTCAAGGTTTAACTATTGATGAAGCAGCACGCTATGGTGTAACACTGCATGCTAAAGCCGGTGATATCGCAAGTGAGCGAGACGGGCAAAGGGGAATGCTACCCAGTGATTTATTCGCAATTGTAAGAGAGTTAGTTAATAAAGTGACGTGAGTTTAAGCGTCACTCAACTATCAGTGTTCGGCTTTAAATTGTGGAACGTTATTGCACCCACTAAAAAGCATACACCTACATAAAGCCAAACACTGCTCGCTATAATATTCCACGTATCGGCTCGTATTAATGCAGGGATAATTATTAAGCTTCGTATGATACACAAGGTTGCAATAGCAATTAAAGCGGTTCTAGTAAGTACTATGTTACGCACTAAGCCAATTGCTGATAAGGCAAATGCAGTACAGGCAAACATGAGTCCAGCTATTGCAATACTACCTAAAGGCGCAAGGAATGTACCTTGCTGTGATGATTCTATTATTTGTATTGGGGCGCGAGCAAATATAAACCAACTAGTGCCACCCCATATACAAAGTAAATGCCATACAGCCGCTGCAGATGCAATAACTCCTGCGCTTAATAAAAATTTTGCTTTTATATTTAACAGCATTTTATCTCACTGATTATTAAGCTGTAATAAATCCCATTTTGTACCATACAAGTCTTCAAAAACCGCTACGGTGCCATAGGGTTCTACTCTAGGCTCTTCGTTAAATGTAACGCCTTTAAAAAGCATTAAATTATAATCTCGCCAAAAGTCATCGGTATGCAAAAATAAAAACACGCGACCACCCGTTTGATTACCAATAGCACTCATCTGTTCGGGCGTTGTGGCTTTAGCAAGCAGTAGATTAGTCCTGCTCGAATTAGTCCCATTTGAACAAGTCCCGTTTGAACTAGCCCCGTTTGAATTTGGAGGTGAAATTAACACCCAGCGTTTACCCTCTCCTAAATCAGTATCCTCAACTAATTCAAAATTTAGCTTTTGAGTATAAAACTCAATGGCATCGTCGTAGTCCTTAACAACTAATGCAATGCTGCCGATATGCTGTTGAACGTTAGTCATGTTTAGCTCACTCCGTACTATTAAATAAATGTGCTTTTTATCATATTTAGTAAACGATTACGCAGGGTATATGCCCGCAGTATGCAACTTAGTTATAGGTATAAATTAAACAGTATCAATCTGCTTTATAATAAAAAGCAAAACCCAGCCGAGGCTGGGTTTACTTTAAATCGATTTTTTAGTACTAAGTGCATAAAGTGTTTATCTGTGTAATTCACCAGCACGTTCTGGTTGATAGGTTACTTCTTTTATTTTTACCTTTATTAAGCCGCCACTCGGTTTAGGCCACTCAATTTCGTCGCCTTGGTTTAGCCCAAGTAATGCGCTACCAACGGGTGATAATATCGATATTTTATCGCCGCTAGAGTCACTGTTCTTTGGGTACACCAAGGTTAACGTAAATTCTTCTTTAGAAGACTCAACAATAAAGTTTACAGTTGAGTTCATCGTTACAACTGACGATGGCATATCTTTAGGTTCGACTATTGTAGCTCGTGCCAGTTCAGCTTCCAATTCTTCTTTATTAGCAAAGCTACCTGCAGGCAATGATTCCATTAAGTCATACAATCTATCTGCATCGAGTGATGAGATGATTAGTTCAGGTTTTTTATTCATCTTAATATCCTTAATAATTTTTAATAAATAAAATTAACTCTGAGTATGGCTTGGCATGCATTTAAGAAGCAAAGGGATACGCGAAGTCATTTTATTAATTAGCCACACCTGTGGCTTTTACTTTATTTGTGCCCAATAGCTAAAAACCCAGCCGAAGCTGGGTTTTTATTTGAGCTAGGTGTTTAGGGGATGATTTACATCATGCCGCCCATACCACCCATTCCGCCCATGCCACCCATATCAGCGCCACCAGCTTCATCTTTTGGGATTTCAGCTACCATTGCTTCAGTAGTGATCATTAGACCCGCAATAGACCCTGCAAACTGTAATGCAGAGCGTGTTACTTTAGTTGGATCTAGGATACCCATTTCAATCATGTCGTTGTATTCGCCAGTTGCTGCGTTGTAACCAAAGTTACCGTCGCCGCCTTTAACTGCGTTAATTACAACTGATGCTTCTTCGCCAGCGTTAGTTACGATTTGACGAAGTGGCGCTTCCATCGCACGAAGTGCAACTTTAATACCGTGGTTTTGATCTTCGTTGTCGCCAACTAAATCTACCAGCTTGCTAGCTGCACGTACAAGTGCAACGCCGCCGCCAGGTACTACGCCTTCTTCAACCGCTGCACGAGTTGCATTTAATGCATCTTCAACGCGGTCTTTTTTCTCTTTCATTTCCATTTCAGTAGCAGCACCTACTTTGATTACTGCAACACCGCCAGCTAGTTTAGCCATGCGCTCTTGTAGTTTCTCTTTATCGTAGTCTGATGTTGCTTCTTCGATTTGTGCTTTAATTTGTGAAACACGACCGCTAATACCCGCTTCTTCACCAGCACCATCAATGATTGTTGTATCATCTTTAGTGATAATTACGCGCTTAGCTGTACCTAGGTCTTCAACTGTTGCTTTTTCAAGCTCTAAGCCGATTTCTTCAGAAATAACAGTACCGCCAGTTAATACAGCGATATCTTGTAGCATTGCTTTACGACGGTCGCCAAAACCAGGTGCTTTAACTGCTGATACTTTAACAATACCGCGCATGTTATTAACTACTAATGTAGCTAGTGCTTCGCCTTCAAGGTCTTCTGCGATGATTAGTAGTGGTTTGCTTGCTTTAGCAACCGCTTCTAATGTTGGTAATAATTCGCGGATGTTAGATATTTTTTTATCTACAAGTAGAATAAATGGGTTATCTAGTTCAACAGTGCCTTTTTCTGGGCTGTTGATGAAGTAAGGAGATAAGTAACCACGGTCAAACTGCATGCCTTCAACAACATCTAGTTCGTTTTCAAGTGATTGACCTTCTTCTACAGTAATAACACCACTGTTACGGCCTACTTTTTCCATTGCTTGTGCAATGATGTCGCCAATCTCTTTATCAGAGTTAGCTGAAATAGTACCTACTTGTGCAATTGCTTTAGTATCAGAACAAGGAACAGATAACGCTTTAAGCTCTGCAACAGCAGCAATAACTGCTTTGTCGATGCCGCGCTTAAGATCCATTGGGTTCATACCCGCTGCAACAGCTTTAAGGCCTTCATTAACAATAGACTGTGCAAGTACTGTAGCGGTAGTTGTACCATCGCCGGCTGCATCATTTGCTTTAGATGCAACTTCTTTAACCATTTGTGCGCCCATGTTCTCAAACTTGTCTTCAAGTTCGATTTCTTTTGCTACAGATACACCATCTTTAGTGATAACTGGTGAGCCAAATGATTTATCTAGTACAACGTTACGGCCTTTAGGACCTAATGTAACTTTTACTGCGTTTGCCAGGATGTTTACGCCAGTTAGCATTTTAGCGCGTGCGTCACCTGCAAAAAGTACTTCTTTTGCTGCCATGTTTTAAATTCCTCTAAATTCTTAAATGTTTATAAACGAAAAGTAGGCTTAGCCTACAATGCCTAAAATATTATCTTCACGCATGATCAGGTACTCTTGACCTTCGATCTTTTCAACTTTTTCAACATATGAGCCAAATAACACAGTGTCACCGGCTTTAACTTCTAACGCTCTCACGTCACCGTTTTCTAAAACGCGACCATTACCTACGGCTACAACTTCTCCGCGAGTTGATTTTTCAGCTGCAGAGCCAGTTAATACAATACCGCCAGCAGATTTTGTTTCTTCTTCTAGACGTTTAACGATTACGCGATCTTGTAAAGGACGAATGTTCATGTTTTTTAGTTCTCCTAACAGTTTCTGAACAGTACAGAAAAAAGCTTTTCTAATTTGCATTCATTAATGGGGGTAGAGTGAAAAATTCCAAGAGAAAAAACGATAAATTTTTAATCTTTTCTCTCATATTCACCATCAATAGTAGTTGGTCGTTCCATTTGCCCTTGCTCTCGTTCAGCATGTTGCTGCCCAGCAAACGGCGATGGCCCTTGTTGCATGCCTGCGCTCATTCTAACAGTTGCTTGGCTAGCAAGGCCTGCAGCCAATTTGTTACGAATTGCAGGGGTTAATAATAGTAGCCCAAATACGTCAGTCATAATGCCAGGAGTAAGGAGTAATACACCTGCAATTACAACGCATATTCCGGTAAATAATTCTTTGGCTGGCATTTGCCCTTGCGCCATTTGCGCTTGTACGTTTTGCAGCGCACCCATACCTTGTGTTTTAACCATTTTGGCACCTAAAATCGCAGTAACAACAACAAGTGCAATTGTTGCAAATCCGCCAATCACGTCGCTTACTTGAATCAGCAAAGCGATTTCGATAATAGGGATGATAATAAACAACACAAATAAAAATCTAAACATAGCGCTCTCTAAATAATGACACTCAAAAGAGTTGATGAAATATAAATGAGGGTGACGAGGTCTCTTTTCAAGGTTAGGGCATAGGTATCGTCATTTTACTGATATTTTAGCGTCTACACATTGTATCGGCTATCAGATACTATGATGATAGACACTGTCCAATAAGTATAGGTTCATAATGACTACGCATTTTAAAATGATTTTTACGACCTGCAAAGACGAAGCAGAAGCACGCACACTTGCAAGGGCGTTGGTAGAAAAAAAACTAGCTGCTTGTGTAAATATTTTACCTAACATGGGCTCTATTTATATGTGGGAAGGCGAAGTTGCAGAAGCAACTGAAGCTAAGCTACTTATAAAAACGAAATCAGACAAAATGAACGATGTGTTTCTAACAATAAAAGAGTTACATAGCTACGAAGTGCCAGAGATTCAGGTTTTAGAAGTTTCTACGGGAAATTTGGCGTATTTTAATTGGATGGACGAGGTACTGAATTAATGCGTTTTTTCTTTTTATTGTTGGTTACATTATTAACCGTACCTGTAAAGGCTGCGACTAATAATGTGCTTGGTGATCTACTTGGGCCTCCTCAACACACTTTTTTACCTGTAGACCAAGCGTTTGTATTTGACTTTGATCAGCAAGGCAGCACCTTGTTTGTAGGTTGGGATATAGCGCCAGACTATTATTTATATAAAAAGAAAATAGAAATCATTGCCAAGGGCGCAAACATTCAAGTAGGTGACTCGGGTAGTGGCGAAATTATTGAAGATGAATTTTTTGGTAAAACAGAAGTCTTTTTTAATACCGCGAGCGTTGTTAGTAAGTTAAGTAATATCACTGAGGGAGCGGTTGTTAAAGTTCGCTATCAGGGCTGTGCAAAAGCAGGGCTTTGTTATCCACCAGAAGTGATTAGTATCCCACTTAGTGTAATTAGTGGCGCACAGATTAAAAATGTAGATCAAAATAGCGCTACAGATGAAGCGGCAACAGCGCAAAGTACATTTGCAGCACTCAACGAGCCAACTACTGAACCTACAACAAATTCAGGTGACACCGAAAAAGAACTGACTTTTACTGAGCAATTAGCCAGTCAGAGCTTAATAACTAATTTACTCATATTTTTTGCTGTTGGTGTAGGCCTTGCTTTTACGCCATGCGTATTCCCAATGTTTCCAATTTTGTCGAGCTTAATTGCGGGTCAGCAAAACCTTTCAACTAAAAAAGCGTTTGCGTTGTCGTTTGTATATATACAAGGCATGGCAGTTACCTATGCAGCACTAGGCTTAGTTGTTGCGGCGCTTGGTGGGCAAGTGCAGGGGTATTTACAGCATCCATTTGTGTTAATCAGTTTTAGTTTATTGTTTGTATTATTGGCTATGTCGATGTTTGGTTGGTACGAAATTAAACTGCCAAGCAGTATGATGAGCAAGCTAACCCAAGTAAGTAACAACCAAAAAGGCGGCAACTACGTTGGCGTATTTTTAATGGGCGTACTGTCGGGGTTAATTGCATCACCGTGTACTACTGCGCCACTGTCGGCAGCGCTCTTATTTGTAGCACAAAGTGGTGATTACTTAGTAGGTGGTTTAACGCTATACGTGCTTAGTTTAGGTATGGGGTTACCACTTTTATTACTTGGTACATCTGGTGGTAAATTACTGCCTAAAGCCGGTGGTTGGATGGAGCAAGTTAAAACCTTGTTTGGTTTTGTGATGCTCGTTGTGCCGCTTATATTACTTGAGCGACTAGTAAGCGCCGACATTATATTATTAATGGCAGGTGTGCTTGCATTAGCAACAGCACTGTACTTACATCATTGGCAAAGTAGCCAAACACAAAGCAAGTTAAAAACTGCATTATGGTTTGCTGCAACTCTATTAGTTATTACAGGCTTTACGTTAACTAAAAACTACTTTTGGCCAGTTCAAGTACAAACAGTACAGGTAAGCTCACAAAATAATGAGTTTAAACAGGTTGCTGATTTAGCAGAATTAAAAGAAGCAGTTGCACAAGCAAACGACGAAGGTCGAATGGTTATGGTCGATTTATATGCCGACTGGTGTGTGGCGTGTAAAGAGTTTGAACATTACACCTTTCCTGATGCCAAAGTGCAAAGTGAGTTTAGCCACTATCAGCTTATTCAAATTGATTTAACTGAGAGTGATAATAAAACAATTGAGCTAATGGAAGAGTACACGGTGTTTGGTTTACCTAGTATTTTGTTTTTTAATACTCAAGGACAAGAGCTTAGTACGCAGCGCGTAACGGGCTTTTTAAATGCTGAGGACTTTGCTAAACACCTAGCAGTTGTGCGCGCCAGCGCACAATAATAGTGCAATAGTGCCACTTGAATTGACTAAGTGGCACCTTCTTAATTCTTCTTATATTTGTACCCACGACACTGATAAGACCAGTATTTTGCTGCTATTTACGTCGAAATCACTATAATAGTTGGTTAACGTGAGAAATTGTTGCTACATTGCTTTTTCTGCTTACTTAAAAGTGAAAAACTAGTTAGTAACCGCTTAACTCATTACTTATAGGATATATCGCGTATTATGGCTGCAAAATTTAACCTTTTAGTTATAAATGGTCCAAATTTGAACATGCTTGGTAAACGTGAACCGGATAAATACGGTTTTCAGACGCTGAGTGAGATTATGGAGGAGCTAACCAGTGCTGCTAATAGTCTAGATGTTGAGTTAACGCATTTTCAAAGTAATAGTGAGCAAGCACTCATCGAACGAATTCACGATGCTTGGCAAGCGGTTGATTACATAATTATCAACCCAGCTGCATTTACGCATACTAGCGTCGCATTACGTGATGCACTGTTGAGTGTTGATATTCCGTTTTTTGAGGTGCACTTAAGTAATGTGCACGCACGTGAAGCCTTTCGTCATCATTCGTATTTTTCTGATGTGGCACAAGGCGTGATATGTGGATTAGGCGCAATGGGTTATCACGCAGCATTGAATGCCGCTGTGAGCCGGTTGCAAAGCGCAATTTAATTTAAATTAACACACAAACTAACAGGCGGGTCGTGTAATGGATATTCGCAAGATAAAGAAGCTTATCGAATTAGTAGAAGAATCAGGTATTGCTGAGCTAGAAATCACTGAAGGTGAAGAATCAGTACGTATTAACCGTAACAACATGAGTGCAGGCCCAGGTTACCCGCAATTTGCTCCACAGCAATATGCACCAGCGCCAGCAGCACCAGTTGCAGCGGCTCCTGTAGCTGTTGAAGCAGCACCAGCTGAGCCTACGGGTCATCAAGTTAAATCACCAATGGTTGGTTCTTTTTACTCTGCTGCGTCTCCTGAAGCTCCAGCATATGTAGAAGTTGGTCAGCAAGTTAAAGTTGGCGATACACTTTGTATTATCGAAGCTATGAAAATGATGAACCAAATTGAATCAGATAAAGCCGGTACAGTAAGAGCTATCTTAGCTGAAAATGGCGAGCCAATAGAATTTGATCAACCTCTATTCATCATTGAATAATAGCGTAACCTAAAAGGCCAACTCTAATGTTAGATAAAGTAGTCATTGCAAACCGAGGTGAAATTGCACTTCGTATATTGCGCGCCTGCAAAGAGCTTGGGATCAAAACGGTTGCTGTGCATTCAACGGCAGATCGCGATCTTAAGCATGTATTGCTTGCAGATGAAACCATCTGTATTGGTAGACCATCAGCAACTGAAAGTTATTTAGATATTCCGCGCATTATTGCTGCGGCTGAAATAACTGACGCTGTAGCGATTCATCCTGGTTACGGTTTCCTTGCAGAAAATGCTGATTTTGCCGACCAAGTTGAGCAAAGTGGTTTTGTATTTATCGGTCCTCGTGGCGACACTATTCGCCTTATGGGTGATAAAGTGTCTGCTATCGCAGCAATGCGTAAAGCCGGCGTTCCATGTGTTCCTGGCTCTGACGGTCCGGTATCAGATGATAAAGAACGCAACATGCAAATTGCTAAGCGTATCGGTTACCCGGTAATCATCAAAGCCGCTGGTGGCGGTGGTGGTCGTGGTATGCGTGTTGTTCGCAGCGAATCTGAACTTATTGATTCAATTGCATTAACACAGCAAGAAGCTAAGCAATTCTTTGGTAATAGCATGGTTTACATGGAAAAATTCCTTGAAAACCCACGCCATATCGAAGTTCAAGTATTAGCAGACGGCCAAGGTAATGCAGTACATTTAGGTGAACGTGATTGTTCTATGCAACGTCGTCACCAAAAAGTAGTTGAAGAAGCTCCAGCACCAGGAATTACTGCTGAAACGCGTAAATTCATTGGCGAGCGCTGTACACGTGCATGTATCGAAATTGGATACCGCGGTGCAGGTACGTTTGAGTTTTTATACGAAAACGGCGAGTTTTACTTCATCGAAATGAATACACGTATTCAGGTTGAACACCCTGTAACTGAAATGGTTACTGGTATCGATTTAGTGAAAGAGCAGTTAAAAATTGCAGCGGGTCAACCGTTATCATTCACTCAAGACGACGTTGTTATTCGTGGTCATGCTATTGAGTGTCGTATTAATGCTGAAGATCCTGAAACGTTTATCCCGTCACCGGGTAAAATTACACGTTTCCATCCAGCAGGTGGTTTAGGTATTCGTTGGGACAGCCATATTTACGCTGACTACACGGTTCCACCACATTACGATTCAATGATTGGTAAGTTAATTACTTACGGTGAAAACCGTGATGTAGCTATTGCCCGCGCGCGCAATGCACTTAACGAGCTAGTAATTGACGGAATTAAAACTAATACTCCTTTGCATAAGAGAATTCTTGCAGATGAAAACTTCCAAAATGGTGGTACTAACATCCACTACCTTGAGAAGAAATTAGGATTGTAATTCTAGCCTGTAAAAGGCGTTTTATCTCAGTTAGTAACCAGAGTTATTAAGCTGATTTAAATAATTAAAAATCCGATATCAGGAGACTGATATCGGATTTTTTAATGCCTGTAATTTATACCAGTTCGCTTAATTAAATGATCTATTTTGAGGGCGGAAAAACGTGTTGGTAGCTAGGCAAAAAATTCGCTATTTAGTTGTTCTCGGCAATTGCTCCTGCATTGCTCTACCTTCTGCATCCATGCAGTCGTAAATGAGAATTTTTTAACGCAGGTAGCGACACGTTTAGCCCCGCAAAATGATTAAGTATTATTGCGGATTGGTATTAAGCCTTATAGGCAATAAAAAAGTCCATCGAATGTACTGCAAAGAGTAAATTCGATGGACTCAATATTTATACAATATGTTGAAATAACATTAAACTAATTTAGATTCAATTAACTGTAGTGCTTCTTCTAAAATTGTTTCTACTGCTTTTTTAGCGCGTTCAGGATCGCGTGACTTTATGGTCTCTAAAATATCAGCGTGCTTAGCAACGTCTGCGCCCGGTACACCTTTAATGTGGTTTGTATAACGAATACTTACTCTAAGGGCAGTACTAATAAACTCAGTTAACTGCACAAAAAAGCGATTGTTACTGGCAACTAATATACTGGTATGAAAAGCAATGTCAGCTTCGAGTGGATCGTCCAAGCCTTCGTCTGCTTCAGCCATACGGGCTAAGGCGTTATCAATTTCAGCGAGTTGTTCAGCAGTTGCATTTAGTGCAGCAAGAGCGGCTGCTTGTGGTTCAAGGGCAACGCGTACTTGAGTAAATTCTTTTAATAATGAAAGTGATGGCTTGCTGCTTAAAATCCAACGTAGTACGTCGGTGTCAAACATGTTCCAGCTGCTTTCAGGTAATACACGAATACCTTGCTTAGGACGCGATGAAATTAACCCTTTAGCTGAGAGCATTTTTACCGCTTCGCGGGTGGCGCTGCGACTTACATCATACTTTACACATAAATCGGCTTCAGAAGGCAGGCCTTCGCTTACAGGGTAAACACCACGCACAATAGCAAAACCCAAATCGTGGGTTAATTGTTGTGTTAAATTTTGACGGGGTTGGCTTTTCATTGCGCAGGATTCCGAGTTGATATATTGCTTTATTATATATCATATATCATATTAATGTACTCAAGGATATGATATAAACTTTTAATTAGCTAAATATTTTAACACAGCAATAACAGCTTAGTTTGGCTCTTTATAGTGTAAGTTTATAAAGAGTTTAAATGAAATTGAAAATGCGCTGTATGGAGAGTTGAATTTGAACACCCTAGCTCAATATCATAGTCTTTCTGGTAAAGTTATTTTTATTACTGGTGGTGCATCAGGCATCGGCAGAGCAATGGTTAAGTCCTTTGTAAACCAAAATGCAAAAGTAGCATTTATAGATATTGATGATAAGGCAGCGCAATCGCTTATTCGTGATTTACCCAATGCAAAACTATGGTATAGGCAAGTTGATGTAACTGACTCTCATGCACTTCAGCAATCACTTGTGGATGCATGCGCCGCTTTTGGTGCCATTAATGTACTAGTTAATAATGTAGCGAACGACCGCCGCCAAGCGAGCGAAGACGTTACGGTGCAAGACTGGGATCAGTGCTTACAAATAAACTTAAACCCTGCATTTTTTGCTTCTCAAGTTGCTATGTCTTTTATGAAAGGCGATGGAGCCGGCAGTATCATTAACTTTAGCTCTATTAACGCGATTATGGGCCAGCCACAAATGGCAGGCTATGTAACCGCAAAAGCAGGGCTAATTGGCATGACTAAGGCATTGGCTCGCGATTACGGCGAGTTTGGTATTCGCGTTAACGCTATTTTACCTGGATGGGTTGCTACCGACCGTCAACTAGCAAGTTGGTTTACCGAAGAAGAGCAAGTTAAGTGGATGGAAGCCATGGCGCTTAAAAAATTAGTAACCCCTGAAGATGTTGCTAATTTGGCACTCTTTTTAGCCGCCGATGAAAGCAGTATGATCACCGGGCAGAGTATTAAAATCGACGGTGGGAGGCTTTAAAGCTTGGCTAATTCATCTCTTTTTATTGCTGTTGACTGGGGCACGAGCCATTTACGTGCTTATTTGTGCGAAGTACATGCGCAATCAACACTTAAATTACTAGCACAGCGTGATGGCCCAGGAGTTGTTAAGGCGAATCAAAATTTTGAGCAAACCCTAATCGACACCATTGCAGTGTGGAAGCAAGAATATGGCAGTTTACCTATATATATTGCAGGGCAAATTACCTCAAGCATCGGCTGGCACGAAACGCCATATTTAGAATGCCCAATTAATCCTGAAGGGCTACTTAATGCTGCGGTTAGCTTTGATTGCGATGGACATATTATTAAAGCGTTACCTGGCACAAAGTGTACGCTGCAAAATAGCTTATTTGATGTAATGCGCGGCGAAGAGCTGCAAATTTTAGGGTTTTTAAAACAAAATCCAGAGTATCAACAAGGTAAAATATTATTATGTTTACCTGGTACACATACTAAATGGGTGCTTATAAACAACGGCGAAATCATTTGCTTTAAAACAGCCATGACCGGCGAGTTATATGATTTGTTATGTCATCAAAGTGTTTTAATTCCTAACGACTGCGCAGAAGGTGATTTTGATTTTAAAGCATTTGAGCAAGGCTGTGAGCTAACTTTAGGTAGTGATAGCGGTAACTTGGCACATGGTATTTTTAGTGTGCGTACACGCCAGCTTTCAAAGGAGTTAACGCCAGTACAAGCTAAAGCCTATTTGTCGGGTGTATTAATTGGCAGTGATGTACGAGCAGCTCGCCATGCTAGCGAATGGCAATTATTGAGTGATACACAAGTTGTGGTGATTGGCACAAAGCAGCTTAATAAGTGTTTTACCACAGCGCTTAAACAAATTGGTGTTAAGTGTGTTGAGTTTGATATTAAAACAGCCACGCTAAGCGGCTTTAATTACTTATTTAATTTAGAGTCAAAAAAATAAACCCCTCTATAATAATTAAATTATAAAGGGGTTGCACGGGAAGTTTTTAGGACTATAACAGCCAATTACTTTAGCGGTTATTAAGCAATTTTAGCCGCTTTGCTTTGCTCAATATAATCATTAAGCGCAGCAACTTGTGCCTCATTAAAACGTAGTCCTAATTTGCTGCGGCGCCATAAAATATTGTATGCGTTTTCTGCCCACTCTTCATTTAGCAAGTAATCTACTTCTGCTGCAAATAAACCATGGCCAAAATCTTGGCCTAAATCACTCAACCCAGTTGCACTACCTAATATATGTTTAGCACGAGTACCATAAGTGCGTACAAAACGTTTAAGTGTTATTTCAGGTAGCCATTCGTATTTTGCTTTTAGCTCTGATTTAAGTGCTTCTACAGAGCTAAAATCACCACCAGGGAGCGAGCTATGCTTGGTCCACGCTTTGCTCATTTGTGGGTAAAAGTCTTCAAGCTTATTAACCGCAGCTTCGGCAAGTTTGCGATAAGTTGTAATTTTTCCACCAAACACACTCAGTAGAGGTGTTTGCTTAGCATCACTCGAAAGCTCTAATTTATAATCGCGAGTAACGGCTTGTGCATTAACTGATTCGTCATCAAGTAATGGGCGTACACCTGAAAAGGTATGTACTATGTCTTCGCGTTTAATCGGTTGTTTAAAGTAGGTATTAGTAATATCAATTAAGTAATCAATTTCTTCATCACTAATTTTAACGTCTTGTGCTTCACCTTTGTGTTCTACATCGGTTGTGCCAATAAGTGAGAAGTCATCTTCAAACGGAATAACAAACACAATGCGCTGATCTTTATTTTGTAAAATATAAGCTTGTTTCTCATCGTGAATGCGAGGCACTACAATGTGACTACCTTTTACAAGGCGAATATTTTGTGGTGATTTTTCTGTTAGGGCTTCATCAAATAATTTAGCTACCCAAGGACCCGCAGCATTAACAATGCCTTTGGCAGAAATGGTGTATTTAGCTTTACTCTTTTGCTGCTCAAGCGTTACCTGCCATTTACCTTGCTCACGTTTAGCATTTACACACTTAGTTTGTGTGGTAATAACGGCGCCTTTTTCCTGCGCTGCAAGGGCGTTTAAAACGACTAAGCGAGAATCGTCAACCCAGCCATCAGAGTATTCAAACCCTTTGGTAATAGAGGGTTCTAAAACACTATTTTCGCCAAATTTAATGCTTCGAGAACCCGCTAGTGTTTCGCGTTTCGCTAGGTTGTCATACATAAACAAACCAATGCGAATCATCCACGCAGGGCGTAAATGCTTTTGATGCGGCAATCTAAAGGTTAGCGGCCACATAATATGAGGTGCGTTTTTAAGTAGCACTTCTCGCTCTGCTAGGGCTTCTTTTACTAATCTAAATTCGTAATGCTCAAGGTAGCGCAGACCACCGTGGATCAGCTTAGAACTGTTTGAAGATGTTGCACAGGCAAGGTCTGATTGTTCGCACAAGAGTACTTTTAATCCTCTGCCTGCTGCATCAGCTGCTATTCCAGTGCCGTTTACACCGCCACCGATGACTAGTAAGTCATATTCGTTATCTGCTAATTCCACCGAGCTAACCTTTTTATTTGTAATATAAATAAGACATAAGCATCATAAAGCTGCTGTTTTCATTTGACAATAGAAAACCCAGATTTTTATTCGTTAATTTTGACGCCAATCCATTTTCAATTTAAAGCAGTAAAGCATGCTTTTTAAATCTAGCATTTAGCTAAGTTAAAAAAGCAAAGTGGTTAAAGTATTGGCCTTAACCACGTAGTATTTACTATGGGCAGTTTTTATTCGTTAAGCATACTTGAGCTACGCAGTGCTGCCATTTTGCGTATAGGTCGTTACGCTCGTCGGCACTCATGGTTGGCTCAAAACGACGGTCGCATGTCCACATTTTAGATAACTGCTCAGTCGACTCATACACACCTGTTTGTAAGCCTGCTAAATATGCTACGCCTAAAGAAGTGGTTTCGGTCACAGTTGGGCGCTCAACTGTTGCGCCTAAAATGTTTGATAAAAAGGTCATAACCCAATTATTTTTTACCATACCGCCATCTACACGAAGCACACTTGGGCGAAGACCATCACGCTCCATCGCTTTTTGTAAATCTTTGGTCTGGTAACCAACTGATTGCAGCGCTGCGGCAACTATGGTGCTAATACCCGAATCGCGTGTTAGCCCTAAAATAGCGCCACGTGCATTAGGGTCCCAATAAGGAGCACCTAAACCCGTAAACGAAGGCACTAAAAATACACCATGATCGAGGGGGACATCTTTAACCATCGACTCACTTTCGCCAGCATGGCTAAGTAGCTTTAAGCCTTCAACAATCCACTGCATCGTTGCGCCAGCCATAAATATACTGCCTTCAATGGCGTAAGTTGGCTTGCCGTTTAATCTATAAGCAACAGTGGTCAGTAAGCGGTTTTCTGAGGTCAGTGCTTTTTCGCCAGTGTTAAGCATTAAAAAACAGCCAGTACCGTAAGTACTTTTAGCCATGCCTTGTTCAAAACATGCGTGGCCAACAAGCGCAGCTTGTTGATCGCCTGCAATACCACATACGCGAATTGGCGCGCCAAAAATATCAGCGCTGGTTGAACCAAACTCGTCAGCTGAATCCATTACTTCTGGCAGCATAGATTCTGGAATATCGAATAACTCTAGAAGCTCTTGATCCCACTGCTGGGTGTGAATATTAAATAACATGGTGCGCGATGCATTGGTTGCATCGGTGCGGTGCTCTTTGCCGCCTGTTAGCTGCCAAAGTAGGTAAGTGTCAACCGTACCGAAGGCGAGCTCACCTGCAAGGGCTTGTTCGCGTGCGCCTTCAACGTTATCTAAAATCCAACGAATTTTAGTGGCCGAAAAATAAGGGTCGAGCAATAAGCCTGTTTTATCGCTTATCGTTTGGCAAAGCTCATCAGTTGTTAGGCTTTCGCAATAGTCACTGGTGCGACGGTCTTGCCATACAATAGCGTTATAAATTGTTTTGCCTGTTTTTTTGTTCCACACCAAAGTGGTTTCGCGTTGGTTGGTGATGCCAATGGCAATAATTTCTTCAGGCTTTACATCGTTTTTAGTTAACACTTCGCGACTAGTGCTAAGCACTGTTTGCCAAATATCGTTAGGGTCGTGTTCTACCCAACCATTTTGTGGAAAATGCTGCGAAAATTCTTGTTGTGCTGTACCAAAAACGTCTGCATCTTTTGTAAACAAGATGGCCCGAGAGCTTGTGGTTCCTTGATCAATTGAGAGTATGTATTTGGACATGATATTTGTGTTATTTATCTTATCTTATATATGACTAGATTGCCTTTAACCGAAGTTAATGGCAATGGTTTTTTCTTAAAATAGCAGATTAAAAAATAAACACGCTAATATTTTCTGGTAACTCCTTTATATAAAAGGCGTTTTATTTTTGCATTATTTTAAGGGCGTATGCGGCTATTGATTAAAACAGCCGCTTAAAGTTTATTATTACTTGGTGTGAGGTTTAGCTTGTTGCCAATCCATACCGGTAGAAAAGCGATTATCAAACCCGCGCCACTGTGGCAGCGGCTTACCATCAACAACAGCTTGGTCGCCGTTTTGTGGTAAATCTAAGTATTTACACTCGCTGGCTATGCCTTTTACGTGGCAATCCATCATGGCAAGTACAAAGTGTTTGTTGATTTCGTTTAGTGTACGCATAGACCACGAAGGCTCGTAGTAATGGCCTATATCTAGCTCACTGCTGCTTTGTGCAATAGCAGGGGCTGGGTGTGGTGCAATATTGTGGCGTGCATTTTTGTAAGTAAGCATGTACTTATCTTTGCTGCCTGTTTGTTCATAAAGACTTTTAATGCCTTCGTAGCCTGAAATGTCATCTAGGTTACCGGCTACATAAAGCGAAGGTACTTTAATATTTTCCATTGCTTTGGCATCAAATATAGCGTGCTGTCCGCCCCATGGTGCAAAGGCCACCATCGCTTTTATACGCGGGTCTACTTTTGGGTTTTGGTATTGCCCACCAGCGCAGCTGTTTAGCAATTGCTGTACTTGTTTAATTTGAGCTGGGTCTTTCATACCCGTAAACATAGCTGTAGTTTGCTCATTAAAAGCGTAACAACCACCTATTGTATTTACAGCGCCATAGCCACCCATTGAGTAACCAATTACGCCTGCGCTTTTGTTGTCTACTTGCTTGCTTGCAAAGTTGTTTTGCTCATTAAAGTAATTAATAACAAACTGCTGATCGCGTGAGCGATTTATAAGCGTGCTAAAAAAGCCAGAGAACGGCGCATTTTTAAAATCAACATCGGCGTTGGTTGAGTCAGTATGATCAATAGCTACCACAATGTAACCGTTCGACGCTAAATGCTCGCCAAGGTAGTACATAATTGTACGGTAACCGGTATAACCGTGCGAAAGCACTATCACAGGGTAGTGCTCTTTATTATTAATGGCGACATCACGCATTGCATCGGCTTGCAGAGTAAACTCTTTACCTGAGCGAGTTTGATCGGTGTAGCTGGTAAGTGGCGCTTTTGCTGTATTTGCAGCCGGATACCACACCTCTACTTTTAAAGGACGATCTTTTTGACCTTGGGTAGCGGGGTCAAATTGCGCAGGGTTAACTAAATCAAGTGTTTTCACACCTACATTGTAGCCACCTTTAGCTGCAAGTTCTGGGAGTACTTCGCTAGTGATTGGCGGATATAGCTGCTCTGGTTTATTAGATTCAGCAACAGCTACACTGACAGATAAACTGCACGTAGCAAGTAATATGGCTTTTGAAAGCGCCTTGAGTGTGTGTGTCATTGTGTGTCCTTGTTGTGTATTTTTATTTTTTAATTAGTCAGTTCAGCCGACTCGACGGCATTGCTATATTGCAGTTGCCATTGTGCTCGCAAGGTATCCATTATATTCATAACTCGTAAGCTAGTACTTAGTGGCAACACGCTGCTTTGGGTTTGTTTTTGTAATATACACTGCGTGACATGTGCAATTTCAAACTTAAAGTTTTCATCGTCGCTAAAGTTGTATTCAAAGTATTTAGGGTCTTGGCCACTTATATGTAGCTTTAGTGTTTTTGCACCTACAAACTGAGGTATTCGAATATAGCCAAGCTCACCATTAATACATGCTTCTGTTGGGCCATTTTGCTGCAGTGCGCTGGCAAGAGATGCAAATTGCCCGTTACCGTAATCAACTATAGCAGTGCTTCGCTCATCAACGCCGGTTGTGCTTTTATGTACAAAGGATTTGATATGTTCAGGGGCTTTATTAAATACCACATCAGCAATCGAAATAGGGTAAATACCTAAATCGAGCAGGGCGCCACCCGCTGTTACAGGATTCATTAATCGGTGAGTGTCGGCAAAGCTGCCAGGTAAACTAAAGTTGGCATTAACACTGTGCACATTACCAATAACACCTTCACTTAGGAGCTGTTGTAATTTTACTATAGCTGGTAAAAACCGCATCCAAACACCTTCCATTAAAAAGCAGTTTTGTTGCTTGGCAAGCTTAGTGAGGCTTTGTAACTGCTCAGCATTAACGGTAATTGGTTTTTCGCTTAGCACGTGCTTATTGTGTGTTAAGCATTGAGCGATAGTTTTAAAGTGTTGATCGTGCGTATTGGCAATATATACGGCATCTATATTTGGGCACTGCATAAGAGCTTGATAGCTCTCATAGCCTTGAATATTGTACGGTGTGGCAAATCTTTTAGCGCGCTGCATACTCGTTGATGCAGCGCCAATGAGCTGTGCATCACTGCAATGCGCAATGCTTTTAGCAAAGGTGTGAGCTATATTGCCACACCCAATAATTCCCCAATTAACCTTTGCCATGCTTATTCCTTAAGTTTATTTAAAAAGACGTAATTTGTAATCCTGAACCCGCTGAACATACGTAAATATCAGCATTTAGGCTAAAACGCTCAAAGTAATGCTTTTCTACCGCAGCTTTAATTAGTGGTACTTCCGCATCGCGACACAAACATACAATTGCGCCACCAAAACCACCCCCTGTCATACGTACTGCGCCGCGATCGCCCATCGCTTCTTTACAAATTTCTACTAGGCCATCGGTTGCAGGTACGGTTACTTCAAAATCGTGTTTAAGTGATTGGTGCGATGCTGCCATTAGCGTACGAAGTGCATCCATATCATTATTTTGTAGTGCAGTTGTTGCTGCAATTACACGGTCGTTTTCGCTAATTACGTGGTGTGCACGTTTATATTCGTTTTCGCTTAATGTTGCTTTTACTGCTTGCAGGCCAGCCATGGTGGCTTGGCGAAGTGTTTCTACACCCATTTTTACAGCAGCTTGTTCGCAGTCAATGCGGCGCTGGTTGTACTCGCTATCAACCAACTTACGCGGGTAGTTAGAGTTAACAATAACAATATTTAAATCATCAGGAACTTTAACTGATTTGGTTGCTAAGTTTTCACAGTCGATTAATAGTGCATGACCGTTCTCGCCTTTAGCTGAAATAAGCTGATCCATAATGCCGCATTGGCAATGCATAAAGTCATTTTCGGCTTCTTGGCCAAATAGCGCAATTTGCTCTGGCGGTAAACCAAGCTGTGCAATATGGTTAAACATACCGCCAACTGCAACTTCTAGTGCTGCCGATGATGACAAGCCACTACCTTGCGGTAAGTTACTGTCAATTAGTAGATCGGCGCCACGCAGTGTGTAGCCCGCTCTTTTAAGAGCATAAGTCACAGCACGAATGTAGTTACCCCATTGCGACTGGCCTTCAGTGATTTCTTCATCAACACTAAAGCTGTCTTTTTCGCCTGGGTAATTTAAAGAATGCACAGTAATAATATTGTCGTCGCGCTCTTTAAACATTACTTGGGTACGAAACTCTAACGAACACGGTAAAACAAAACCGTCGTTGTAGTCGGTAAATTCGCCAATGAGGTTTACACGCCCCGGTGCTGCAGCAATACCTTGAGCAGGCGCGCCATACAGTGACAAAAATTGTTGTTGGAATTCGTTAAGCTTCATCTGTGTGTCCTGCTGTATCTTTATAGTGTGTTGTACTGGCTGCTTTTAAAATAGAAGCAGCGGTTTCTGCGCTTAAATCGCGTTGGCTTTCGCCTAGCATTTCGTAGCCTACCATGTGTTTTTTAACAGTAGCAGAGCGAAGTAGCGGCGGATAAAAGTGTGCATGCAAACGCCAATGTTGCTCATCAGAGCTTCTATTAGCAGGTGCATTGTGCCATCCCATTGAGTATGGGAAGCTGCAATTAAATACGTTGTCGTACTTAGTGGTTAATACTTTAAGTGCCTGAGCCAAAGAGTCGGTTTGCGCATCGTTTAGCTGGCTAAAGTTTTGAATGTTATCTTTAGTTACTAGCATTGTTTCAAACGGCCACGCTGCCCAAAATGGCACAACAACAAGCCAATGTTCGTTTTCAAATACAACACGTGTTTGATCTGCTTGCTCTTTTTGCGCGTAATCGGCAAGCATGGCTGTGCCATGCTTTTTATAATAGGCAAGCTGCTGGTTATCTTCGGCTTCTATTTCGGTTGATAAATGCGAGTGAGCCCATACTTGGCCGTGAGGATGAGGTTGCGAACAACCCATGATCTCGCCTTTATTTTCAAAAACTTGTACACATTCGTACTGCTGTGCAAGCTCTGTATAATTTTGTTTCCAGGTTTTTACTACTTCGTGCAATGCGTTTTGGCTAAGCTCTGGTAGTGTTTTATTATGCTCTGGAGAAAAACAAATTACGCGGCATTCGCCACTGGCTTCGTCGGCAATAAATAAATCGCTGTCTGACTCTAAGCTTTGTAATTGCTCGCTGGCATTAGGCGTTAATGCGCCAAAGTCATTTCTAAATACGTGTGTGTATTTGTAATCAGGGTTACTGTCGCCATTTGCACGGGTATTACTTGGGCAAAGTGGGCAGCTGTCATCGTGTTTTGGTAATACGTTTTCGTTAACGGCTTCTGTTGCGCCTAACCATGGGCGGTTATTACGATGTGGTGACACTAATACCCAACGACCCGTTAGCGGATTTTTACGTCTGTGAGTACTTTCTAATAAAGCCATGTTAACTCTCCAACCCACTTGGGTAATTAGTTTGCCAGCGCCATGTGTCGTTTGTCATGTCGCTAAGTGTTAGTTCTGCGTGCCAGTTAAGTGTGTTTTGCGCTTTTGTGGCATCGGCGTAGTTACAGGCAATATCACCTGCTCGGCGCGGCGCAATCTTATACGGAATATCTTTATTGGCTGATGCGCTAAATGCGTTGATCATATCAAGCACAGAATAACCTTGCCCTGTGCCTAAGTTGTAAGCATGAAAGGCGGTATCTGTTTTATGCTGCATAAATGCCGCAACATGACCTTTAGCTAAATCTAAAACATGAATATAGTCGCGCACGCCTGTGCCATCTTCGGTGTCGTAGTCGTCACCAAAAATATTGACCACGTCACGTTTACCTACTGCAGTTTGAGCAATAAAAGGCATTAAGTTATTAGGAATACCATTAGGGCTTTCACCTAATAAACCACTTGGGTGTGCACCTACTGGGTTAAAGTAACGAAGCGCAATACCCATAAATTGACTGTTGGCATTACATACGTCTTGCATGGCTTGTTCAACCATGACTTTAGTCCAACCATAAGGATTAGTTGCGCGTATAGGATGCTTTTCGTCAATAGGGAGGTAGTCTGGCTCACCGTATACTGTAGCCGATGAGCTAAATATAATATGGTTAACGCCTGCCTCTTGCATGTTTTGTAGCATGCTTAATGTGCCCGACACATTATTTTGATAATAACGCAGTGGTTGCTCAGTTGATTCGCCAACGGCTTTTAAAGCCGCAAAGTGAAAAACAGCTTCGGCTTTAGTATGTTTTAGGGCGAGTTTAAATTGTTGCTCGTCTTGAATGTCACCCAATATAAACTCAAACCGAGTGCCAGTAATCTTTTCGAGTTGGTCAAGTACCCGCGAACTAGCATTAGACAAGTTATCATAAATAACAGGTGTAATACCTGCTTCATGCAATGCAATACATGTGTGGCTACCTATGTAACCCATGCCGCCAGTGACTAAAACTTTCATGTTTATTCTCGAAAAGTGTATTTATATGATAAATACTACTATTAAGGTGGTTTAAAAACAATAGTTATGATTGTTGGATAATTCAAATAAAAGCATAAAAAACATTCAGATTAAACACTCGCCTGCCTCTAAATAGCATGCTTTTGTTTTAACTAACAAAGGCTTAGCTTTATAAATTGATTAGATAAACTGTTTCGATTATTGACCTAATTTCAGCGGTAGGGGGGCTGCTAATATAGCGAGAACAAAGTTAGGAGAGAGCAACATAAATAAAACAGTTTTACTTACCGGTGCTACCGATAGCACTTGCTAGAAACGCAAAGATGTTATTAACCCAAGTACTGTATTTATGAAATCTGTGGGTGGCTTTGTAAAGTTTTAGAAAAAATCCTTATGGTTGATCTAAAGAGCTCACTTGTCAGTGAGCTCTTTTTTTAGCTGGATTACTGCTCTTGCTGCAAGCGCTCGTATAGCCAATCTTTTAATTCTGTACGTTCATGTTTTAGCTGATGCATTTGCTCATCGCTTATGGGCGCATCTTTGAGCTCTAACACTCTAATTTCTTTATCTAGCTTGTCGTACTTATCTGCTTTTTTTGCAAATTCAGTATCGCTTTCATTTAACTCGGCAATTGTCCTTAAGTACTCTGGAAAGTCATTAGTTAATGAGTGGTCTTCGCCTAACATATTCGCTCCTTAATAGGATATAAATGAGCTCACAAGTAAGTGAGTTGTATAAGTGAATTACTGCCTTTCATATAATACACTGGGGCTTACATAGATATAATTCAACCATTGAGCCGCTAATTTGATGTAGAGCAAACAATCTGTTTATTTTGCTCAGTAAGGCATTTCACCAAAGTATTTAACAGAGCGATCAATAAACGCACGTACTTTAGGGGTCAATAATTTATTGTTGGGGTATACAGCCTAAATAGGAGTGTTAACTACTCGCGAAAAGCTTATAGCTCGATATTATTGCTCAAGCTGCAAGGTATCTCTGGCTAGAGAAAATAAATTTAAATATCATCATGATTTAATACGTTAATAAATCTCTTAAGCAGAGTTCGGGTTAAGTAAACCAGTACCCACTAGAGACTTTAAAGAGCTTTTAGCAAAAAGAGTTAATTTTTAACGCTTTTTGCTAATTTATGTTGACTAATTAATAGTGGTAGAATGCAGCGCTTAGTACCACTTGTGTGAAGTAAGTGGTCAATAATTTATAAGGTCTGTTGTGTAATGCTGTTGATGATCGACAACTACGATTCGTTTACTTACAACTTAGTGCAATATTTTCAGCGTTTAGATCAAGACGTTTTAGTAAAACGTAATGATGAGCTAAGCATTGCGCAAATAAAACAGTTAAACCCGCAGCACATCGTGTTATCGCCGGGGCCATGCACGCCTAACGAAGCGGGTATTTCGTTAAATGTTGTTGAGCAACTAAAAGGGCAATATCCTATTTTAGGGATTTGCTTGGGGCATCAAACTATCGCGCAAGCTTTAGGGGGAGATGTAATACGTGCTAAAAAAGTAATGCACGGTAAAACATCACCCATAGTTCATACTAATAAAGGGGTGTTTAAAGGCTTAGCTAACCCGTTAACAGTATGTCGTTATCATTCTTTAGTGGTTAAAGATCAAACTCTACCTAAAGAACTTGAAGTAACCGCATGGACTCAGACTGAGCAAGGCGAGTTTGACGAAATTATGGGGTTACTTCATAAAGAACTAGCAATCGAAGGTGTGCAGTTTCACCCCGAAGCTATTCTAACTGATCAAGGCTTAGAACTGCTTGATAACTTTTTAACTCGCTTCTAATGTTATAATACACAGAGCATTTAATACTTTATTAATGGATGTCATGACTGAACTTGTAGCGCAACAGCGTACTGCCAAAATACTAAGCCAACGGGCTCATGACTTATTGCTTGGGCACAGCTTTGCGCATCAGCAAATTGGTTTCATTCATACATTAGATATAGATTACGGCGAACCCATGAAGCAACGCACTTTGCTTCAGGTTGAAGTGGCCGCACAGAATAAACGCCAGCAAAGCAGTACTGCACATCATAAGTACCGCGCTCAAGCGAGTGAGCAACTGCACAAAACAATTGAAACAGCTATATATAAGCAGCTCGAAGATATAGATGGTGTAATTCACAGCACTATAGGTATTGAAGATGGTATTGCCAATATACTCGATATATTAGCTGTAAAGTCGGCGTCGGTAGGACGTTTAGAGCCACTGGTTAATGATATAAGCTGGTTGGGTAGAGAATTAGTAACGCTCGTTAATTTACCTTACTATCGTAATCAGCGTAGTAAAAATACGTCTGTAAAAGTAGATAAACCATCGCTTGCCCTTCGTTATATTGGCCTTGATAACTTACAGCTTGTTATTCCTACATTTGCTGCCCGTCATTGGATGCCACATAGCACCGAACCATTTTCATTATTAAAACGCCGGCTACGCGACAGCGCGATGGCAAACGCGATTGCTGCGCAAAAAATTGCACAAATTAATAATGTGAATGACGTACATGCATTTACCCTTGGTATGCTTTTAGATGTAGGGCGAATTGCATTAGTGCGCTTGTACTTAAAAACGTTTGAGAAAGTATGGCAACGCAAAGTGCAGTTAGCCCGAAATGAAAACCAAAAAGATTTACACACCGCATTATTAGAGCTACAGCCCGACCCGCTATTTTTAACCACTCTACTTAGCAATAAGTCGATAGAAGTAAGCGCCAAAGTAATAGACAAAATGGCTTTTAAATATTTACCGTTTAAAGGTGTCATGCAGCAGCTAGTAAATGGGGTAGATAAAGGCGATACATTACTGCCATTAACAGAAGTAATGCTAAAGGCACGTTGCTACTCTCAATATCTTAATTTAAAAGAGCATCAACTTATTGAGGCTGATGAAACTCTAAGCTGGTTTTCGTACTTTAAGTTCACTAAAACGGAACTAAAAACCCTCCAATCGAGTAATTTTACCAATTTAGCTATTCAAATTGACTAAAAATCTGAATTTTTTGTTAATTTTTTTGCGACTAACCATTCATTCTCACTCTATTGTTATATTGCATATTTGCCGATTAAAGCATGCGCGCCTTGGTGCTCATGCGGTTAGTTGTTTAAAAATAAGCATAAATAGCTATGCAAATAGTTATTCACTATCTATGAAATAATATCTTTAGCCCTTTATTCTCAAGGGATACATGAAAGTTTTTAACGAGACAGATATAAGTAATTCTGAAATAATGTGCGTCTGAAAATTGAACCACAAAGCAATTTTGCGCAATTATCAGATTTCTGATCTTGCCTATAAAGTTGGTTACAAATATTAACCAAACACCTATTTTGATGTTTTGTGTTGCTCACAATTAAGAGGAAATAAAATGACAGTCAATCGCGAATTATTTGATCACGTAATGGTTCCTAACTACGCACCTTCAAGCGTAATTCCTGTTCGAGGCGAAGGTTCTCGCGTATGGGATCAAGAAGGTCGAGAGTTTATCGACTTTGCTGGTGGTATTGCAGTTAACTGTCTTGGCCATTGCCACCCTGCATTAGTAGGCGCATTAAAAGAGCAAGGCGAAAAAATCTGGCATCTATCAAATGTAATGACCAATGAGCCGGCACTTCGCCTAGCTAAAAAAATGGTTGATGCGACATTTGCTGAAAAAGTTTACTTTGCCAACTCAGGCGCAGAAGCAAACGAAGCAGCGCTTAAATTAGCGCGTCGTTTTGCACTTGATAAGTTTGGCGCAGAAAAATCACAAATTATCGCGTTTAACAAAGGTTTCCACGGTCGTACATTCTTTACCGTAACTGTTGGTGGCCAAGCTGCATATTCAGATGGTTTTGGTCCTAAGCCTGGCGACATTGTACATTGTGATTACAACGACCTAGCTGCTTTTGAAGCGCTTATCAGCGACAAAACATGTGCCGTAATGATGGAACCTCTTCAAGGTGAAGGCGGTATTGTTTCACCAACTGACGAGTTTGCTCAAGGCGTTCGCGATTTATGTACTAAACATAACGCACTGCTTATTTTTGATGAAGTTCAAACTGGTGTTGGCCGTACTGGCGATTTATACGCATACCAAGGCTTAAACATAGTACCTGATATTTTAACTTCAGCTAAAGCACTTGGCGGCGGTTTCCCTATTGGCGCTATGATCACAACAACTGAAATTGCACAGCATCTTAAAGTAGGTACTCATGGTTCTACTTATGGCGGCAACCCGCTTGCGTGTGCTGTTGCAGAAGCTGCATTTGATACAGTAAATACCCCAGAAGTACTTGCTGGCGTAAAAGCTAAAGCAGCATTATTTAATGAACTACTTACTGCGGTTAACGAAAAATACAACGTATTTAGCGAAATCCGTGGCCAAGGTTTATTAATTGGTGCAGTAGTGAACGAGCAATATAAAGGTCGTGCAAAAGAGTTTTTAGTGGCAGGGACTGAGCAAGGCCTTATGTCATTAGTTGCTGGTGCAGATGTAATACGTTTCACTCCATCTTTAGTAATTCCTGAAGCGGACATTCGCGAAGGTATGGCACGCTTTGAAAAAGCAGTAGCAAGCGTAGTAAACGCATAAGCGGCTTAAGCCAACCAATTAAGGGCAAGCACCGCTTGCCCTGCAATTCCTATTTACCGTTATTTATAAGGGAGCAAGCGGACTCATGATGATCCTTCGCCCAATCCAGCAAAATGATTATTCAGCATTACTGAAAATTGCCCACGAATCAGGGCATGGTTTTACGTCTTTGCCATTAAACGAAGAACTATTGCAAAAAAAGATCGACCATTCAGTAAGCTCTTTTGCTAAACAAACGTCACAACCTGGTGACGAAGGCTACCTGTTTGTTCTTGAAGATAGCGAAACCGGTGAAGTTGTAGGAACATCTGCAATTGAAGCTGCGGTAGGGCTTGATGATGCATTTTATCATTATCACTTAAGTAAAGTGATTCACTCTTCGCGCACATTAGACGTATACAAAGCGGTTGATATTCTAACGCTATGTAACGACTACACAGGTGCTACAGAGCTTTGCACATTGTTTTTAAAAGATGGTTATCGTAAAAATTGTAACGGTAAGCTACTTTCAAAAGCGCGCTTTATGTTTATAAAACAGCATCAAGAGCGTTTTGCGCAAACAGTAATCGCAGAAATGCGCGGTGTGTCTGACGAAAACGGCAGTAGCCCTTTTTGGCAGTGGCTTGAAGAGCACTTTTTCTCAATGGATTTTCCAACAGCCGATTACCTAACAGGTATTGGCCAAAAGGTTTTCATTGCTGAACTAATGCCTAAATACCCAATTTACGTAAACTTGCTAAGTAAAGATGCGCAAGCCGTAATAGGTAAAGTACACGACAACACTCGCCCAGCAATCGAGTTATTAAAAAGCGAAGGCTTTACGTTTAATGGCTACGTAGATATTTTTGACGGCGGCCCAACGGTTGAAGCAAAAGTAGATAACATTGCGACTATTCGTAATGCGCATAACTTTAAAGTTGAAATAGGCCAAATGACTGGCGACACCATGGTGTTACTAGCTAACGAAAAGCTTGAAGATTTTAGAGCAACCGTTGCACCAATGACATTTGACGAGCGCGCGAAAAGCCTTATTTTATCGCAAGAAATAGCAGATGCACTGCATTTGCAAACTGGCGATATTGTTAGTGCAACCACGATTTAATTTAGGAGAAAGTATATGACTCATCCTGCACAATTTATAAATGGTCAATGGTCACAAGGCCAAGGCACAGAATTTAATTCAGTAAACCCTGCAAATAACGACGTTATTTGGCAGGCTTCATCGGCAACTGCGGCGCAAGTAGACACCGCAGTAAATGCAGCGCGCGAAGCGTTTTATGCATGGGCTGATAAAAGCTTTACTGAGCGTTTAGAAATAATTAAAGCATTTGCAGCGCAATTAAAAGAAAACAGCGAAGAGCTCGCTATTACTATTGCACAAGAAACAGGTAAGCCACTGTGGGAAACTCGCACAGAAGCGGGTGCTATGGTTGGTAAAATTGCCATTTCTGAAAAAGCATTTTTAGAGCGCACTGGCGACGTAGAAAACGCAATGCCACTTGGCCGTGCGATGATTCGTCATAAGCCACATGGTGTTGTAGCCGTATTTGGTCCGTATAACTTTCCGGGTCACTTACCTAATGGCCACATTGTGCCAGCGCTTTTAGCAGGTAACACGGTTGTGTTTAAACCGTCTGAACTTACTCCTAAAGTAGCTGAGCTTACGCTTAAACTGTGGGAAAAAGCAGGTTTACCAGCAGGTGTCATTAACCTTGTACAAGGTGAAGTAGAAACGGGTAAAGCCCTTGCTGCTCACAAAGGTATTGATGGCTTGTTCTTTACGGGTTCTTCGCGTACTGGTCATATTTTACATGAACAGTTTGCGGGTCAACCTGGCAAAATTTTAGCGCTAGAAATGGGTGGTAATAACCCACTTATTATTACTGACGTTGAAGATACTAAAGCGGTTGTTCACGATATTATTCAATCAGCGTTTATCTCAAGTGGCCAGCGTTGTACGTGTGCACGTAAACTATTTTTACCAACGGGTAGCAAAGGCGATGTGATACTGGAGCGTTTAATCACAGCAACTAAAGCGATTAAAGTAGGTAATTATGACGATGCAGACCAGCCATTTATGGGCTCTATGATCTCATCAGCTGCAGCTGCGGGTATGGTTAAAGCGCAAAACGAGCTTGTTGAACTTGGTGGTGAAGTATTAGTAGAACTTGAGCACACAGCTAATACTGGCTTTGTAACACCAGGTATTATTGAGTGTACAAATATTAGTGACTTCCCAGATGAAGAGCATTTTGGACCACTTTTAAAAGTATTCCGCTTTGACGACTTTGACCAAGCAATTGATAAAGCAAACGATACAACCTTTGGTTTATCGGCTGGTTTATTAAGTGACAGTGCAGCAGATTACGACCACTTCTTACGTCGTATTCGTGCAGGTATTGTTAACTGGAACCGCCCAATTACTGGCGCATCAAGCGCAGCACCGTTTGGTGGTATTGGCGCATCGGGCAATCACAGAGCAAGCGCGTATTACGCAGCCGATTACTGTGCATACCCAGTTGCTTCAGTAGAGCTTGAAAAAGTAGCTATGCCAGCAACACTAAGCCCAGGCTTAAAAATAGATTAAGTAGTAATACTACTTAATTATTATAAAAGCAGCTTCGGCTGCTTTTTTTGTATTGCTAACGCGCAAAGCTAGCAATCAACAGCGCTTTCTGCTTAAATCAAAAATAATTAATTATACAAAGGTGGTACAAAAATGGTTTTAGATAGGCAAGGGTACGATGATTTGATCATGTATCTAACTCAAAATTTAGCATTGTTTGAGAAGCCAGGCGAAATAAAACCAGGTGCCCCAACAGTAATGGAATTAATCGAAGACGTTATTGCACAAAATGTGATGCTCATTTGCGAGCAGCACACAAACCTCAACACAGAGCAGCGTAGTCAAATTGTACGCGAAGTTGATGGCATTGTTTACGATTTAGAAGAAGTCCTCAGCAGCATCACCTCACAGCCTGTCACGGTTGAACAGCATGCCTTTATAGATGAATTTGCAGGTTTAGTAAAAAACCTCTTTGATAGCGCTTTAACACAACAATCTTAGCCATTTTATAGCCCTGCGTTGCATTTTCATTTGCAACTACGGCTAACTTGCTTACAATCAAGAAAATATTTTTTTGAGATATAACAATGCAAGCAAATGTAAAATGGGTTGAAGGCGATACGTTTATTGGTCGTTCTAATTCTAACCACAATGTTGTGTTTGATGGCGGCAGCGATAGTGCAGCACCAAGCCCAATGGAAATGGTTTTAATGTCAGTTGGCTGTTGTTCATCAGTTGATGTGGTTAGTATTTTAAAAAAAGCCAAACAAGATTTTTCAGATGTACAAGTACAACTAAGTGCAGAGCGCGCCGAAACAGCCCCACGTGTGTTTACCAAAATCAACTTACACTTTGTTGTTAAAGGCAATAATGTGTCTGAAAAGCACCTTGCACGCGCCGTTTCACTCTCTGCTGAAAAGTATTGCTCAGTTGCATTAATGCTTGATAAAACAGTAGAAATTACGCATAGCCACGAAGTTGTGCAAGATCAAGCAAAATAACGCTTTTTCCACGAGGGAAATTCGTATAAAATCCGCGAACTTTTCATTCTGCAGGTGCAGAACCCACTAATTTATAGGTTGGTTTATTATGAACAAACCCTTCGATAAACTTAAACTTCATGGCTTTAACAATTTAACCAAAAGTTTAAGCTTTAGTATTTATGATATTTGTTACGCAAAGACCGAGCAACAACGTAAAGAATATATTGAATATATCGATGAGCAGTACAGTGCAGATAGACTAACCGACATTTTAGGTGAAGTTGTTGATATTATTGGTGCTAACATTTTAAATGTAGCGCGCCAAGATTATGAACCGCAAGGCGCAAGTGTAACTATTTTGGTTTCAGAAGAACCAGTAGAAGAGCAGCAAAATTACGATGCTGACGAAGCACCAGGCCCATTACCTGATTCAGTTGTTGCGCACCTAGATAAAAGCCACATTTGTGTACACACATACCCAGAAGCTCACCCTGATGATGGTATTTGTACATTCCGTGCTGATATTGAAGTGTCTACTTGTGGCATTATTTCGCCACTTAAAGCGTTAAACTTCTTAATTCATAGCCTTGAATCAGACGTAGTAACAATTGACTACCGCGTTCGTGGTTTTACCCGCGACATAAACGGTGTTAAGCACTACATTGATCATGCTATTAGCTCGATTCAAAACTTCATGACAGAAGATACAAAAGAAGCGTACCAAATGATGGACGTGAACGTGTATCAAGAAAACCTGTTCCATACCAAAATGATGTTAAAAGAAACCGATCTAAACACGTATTTGTTCGGCCTTTCTACGGCAGATTTATCTGAGGGCGAAGAAGACGAAATTCGCTCAAAGCTGACCCGTGAAATGCAAGAAATATTCTATGGCCGTAACCTGCCAGATACAGAATAATAGCAACGAATTAAATTAAAAATGGCGCTCAATGAGCGCCATTTTTTTATGCTTTATTTTACAAGCAATAGCTGTGTTTGTCGGCCATTTAAATACCAGACACCGCTTTTATCAAAAATAGCATCTTCCTCTAGCATTATTCTTATTTCTTTATTCCACTGTTTTATAAACACAGCATTGTTAAGCTCAATTGAGTAAGCTGTATTTAAATGTAGCGGATAGTCACCATCTCCCGGTACACCTTGCTGAGAATCCCACATACCTAATGTAGTGCCAGCAGCGTGGCCATGATAGCCAAGAGGATGGGTATAAATAGTGGGCTTTAATCCCTGCTCAATAGCGGCTTTTCGTGCTGCAGCTAAAACCTCATTACCGGTTTTACCTACCGCAAATTGACTGGTAAATATGTCTTGTAGTTTATTACCGCTTTTTAGTGCTTCAACTAAGTAACTAGGCGCACTCGTTTCGTTTTCTTTGAGCACATACGCATGCTGCTGCGTGTCGGTATTTAAGCGTAAATAAGTAATACCAAAATCTACATGAAGTAAGTCACCGGCTTGTATAACGTTATCATCGTAGCCATTGGTAAAGCTTTCTTCATGATTAAACGACTTCGCATCGGCGCGCTGAATAGCAACACTTGGGTGAAACCATGTTTGTAGTTTGAGCTCTTTTACGCGCTCTCTAAACCACCATACCAAGTCATCGCTAGTTGTTTCACCAACCGTAATTGCTTTACCCGAAAACCCCTCTGCAATAATATGATGGGCAATAGCGACAATATGTTTATACATTTTAACTTCTTCAGGAATGCGTTGTTCTAACCACGCAACACCAAGCGGCTCGGCAGAAATTATTTTATTGTGATAAGTGGCGGGCAAGTTAGCCATTAAGGTTTTGTAATCGCCTAGCACAAGGCCATCGGCATGTGCCCAGTCGGTAGAAGTATTAAGCGCAATGTTGCGAGGTTTGTATTGCTCAATAAGTGTATTGAGTGCCTGCCACTGGCTAGGTTGTGTTTGTTTATCCCACCCTTTTTTAAATACGTTACCTATTTTATAAGGCGCAATAGCGTAAGCATCAACACCACCTTGTTTATTAAGTGCAAATAGTAAAATCGTGGTGCGTCTGGCTGAAAGCCATGTTGCAGGCAGCATTGTTTTTAATATTGGATCTTCGTTATATTCACGACTTATAAGTAGCCACATATCAGTGTTGTGCTGCTTCATTAATGAGGGCATTAAGGTATTAACTCTAAGCTCAGTTATTTTATCTATAAACGCAGCGCGCTCTTTCATCGATAAAATAGCGGGAGCGTCATCAGCTTTAACAAAGAGGCTTAAAACAAGCGTAGTTAGCAAGCTTACGTAAAGTAGGAGTTGTTTAGTAAAGTGCATAATTGTTTTATTTTTAGGCTAGTTAATTTATAACATGCCTGAAGAGCGACTATAAAAAAACAATTTGAGATAAACTGCACACAAAAAAGCCCAGCTAATAAGTAGCCGGGCTTTTGTATAAACAGTTTTATTACTTAAGCATACTGTATAAAAGTGCAAATACAGCAAGTGAGCCAATCGCTAATATAAATAGCGTGCTAAAGCGATTTCGGTATTTATTAAGTGCAGGTACTTTATAAACTGCAATCATTGGCATGATGAATAAAATCATTGCAATGATAGGGCCTGACAACTGATCCATCATGTCTAAAATACTTGGGTTTTTAACTGCACAAAACCAAATAGCTAAAAACATGATTAACACACCAATTTTATCGGTAACGCCAGCGCTTAAGCCTGTTTGTTTAGTTACTAAACCTGTAAAGCTTTCGCGTGCACCTAAGAAGTGCCCCAAAAACGACGATGTAATAGCAATAAAGGCAACAAGTGGCCCAAGTGTGGCAATAAACGAGTTATCAGTAATATTAGCCAGGTAGGATAAAACCGACACGTTAGCTGCTTTAGCCGCCGCCATTTGTTCGCCTGTAAGCGACAGCACGCAAGAAAATACAAATAACAGTACAAAGGTAATAAGTAGCAAGCTAGTGCGCTTTAAAATCGCCTCAGACTTACGTGTAGCTTGTTCGCCGTAATGACCGCGTTGCACATTCACAAAGCTTGAGATAGCCGCTGCGTGGCTAAACGAAAACACAATAATAGGAATCGATAACCACAACGTTTTACCAAAGCTGCCTATTTCAGGCACAGTCATATCTGGCATCTGCCAGCTAGGGATTAAATAAAGTGATAAAAAGAACAATATGCCCACAAGCGGATAAACTAAAATAGCAAAGGCACGTAGCATTAAGCGCTCGCCGCCCATCATTAAGCTAATCATACCTGCAACTAATACACCCGAAAGTAGCACGCGAGAAGGTGATTCCATCCCCATTTGATTAACCATAAAACTATCAACAGTATTGGTTAAACCCACACCGTAAATAAGCAAAATTGGGAATATAGATAAAAAGTACAACAAGGAAATTAATCGACCCGCAGTCACACCAAAGTGTTCTTCAACTACGTCGGTAAAATCGGCATCTTTATTTTTTGACGACAGTACAAAACGTGCTAGTCCACGGTGCGCAAAAAAGGTCATTGGGAACGCTAAACACGCCATAATAATTAACGGCCAAAAACCGCCAATACCAATGTTAATAGGTAAAAATAAAATACCCGCACCAACGGCGGTACCAAATAAACTTAATGTCCACTGCGTATCGTGCAGGTTCCATTTAGTTTTTGTATTTGAATTTTTGCTTGAATTTGTGTGTGTGTTTGGTGATGCATTTGAAAGCGTTGCATCTTGAGATGTTGTCATGTGTGTGTGCTCATCCATTATTTAAATAATAACTGCGCCGAAGGGTATAGTTTTTAGAGACATTTTTCATGTTTTGAAGAGATTTTTAGACTAATTAATTAGACTCAATTGGAGGGTAAGTGTCATGAATACGAAACAGCGGTGTAAAAGTGAGCAAAAGCCTTAAATGGCAACACCCATATTATAATTGAAGAGTAGGTTGGGTAGAGCGAAGCGAAACCCAACACGCTATAGGTCATGCTAGCAGAAAAGCCGAGGAAGGCGGTTTTCATAACGTAAAAATAGGGGAAGGTCATTTTTATTGGTTTTCATTTAAAAATCAAAGTCTGCTCTCAAAAGCTGTTAAGTAGAAGCCATTGATCTCAACTTCATAAGAGATTTTTATTAAACTCCGTTATACTTCCTACAATTGAATATGCCAAACGAAGTAAATAGGCCGCTAACTGCAATGAGCAAAGAAATTCTTTTCCATACTACTTTTGCGCACGAAACCAGTAAAACATGGGTTGTATTTGTCCATGGAGCAGGTGGTAGTTCGGCAATTTGGTTTCGTCAGCTTAAAGCTTATAAAAAAGAATATAATGTGTTGTTGCTAGATCTTCGTGGTCACGGTAAATCGAATAACTTAGTACAAAACTTTGTTGATAATAATTATTCATTTAATAATGTCTCTAAAGACATTATCGATGTGTTAGATCATAACAATATCACCAGCGCACACTTTGTTGGTATTTCATTGGGCACAATTATTATTAGAAATATTGCTGAAATTGCGCCGCAATATGTTTCTAGCATGGTGCTAGGTGGAGCGGTTACTCGTTTTAATACTCGCAGTAATACATTGGTTTATTTAGGTAATACTTTTAAACACTTCTTGCCTTATATGTGGCTGTATCGCTTATTTGCTTTTATTATGATGCCTAAAAAGCGCCATAAAGAATCTCGACTTTTGTTTGTTCGTGAAGCAAAACGCTTGTGCCAAAAAGAGTTTATAAAATGGTTTAAATTAGCCATGGACGTAAACCCCTTAATGCAGTACTTCAAAGAAAAAGACATTGATATACCTATTCTGTACATTATGGGTAAGGAGGATCATATGTTCCTTGGCCCTGTTAAAGAAATGGTTAAGCGTCATAAAAATAGCGTACTGCAAACTATTCACCATTGTGGCCATGTTTGTAATGTGGAACGCCCTGACTTATTTAATCAGCACTCGCTTGCTTTTATCGCCCAGCAAAATCGTTAAGGGTTGTAGAAGGAATAGGATCGGTAAATTCTTTTTGACTTTCGTCCTAAACTAAAAACATGTGCAAAACAAACTATTTCAGTAGTGAAGCTATAGAAAAAATTTTAGAAAACATACTAACGCCTCTAATGCTGAGGCGGTATTTCTCGCATAGGAGTGCATTTTGGAAAAGTTATATACAGCTCTATTGGTTGCGGCTGCAACGGGAATATTCTTTTTGGCATACAACAACCCTAAAGGTTATAGCTACTTGATGGAGAAGCTTGCTGAGTTTTTCCCCCAGATGTGGCTGATAATTATATGCTTTTCTGGTGGTATTCATTTTACTTTCTGGGAACTAGAAATTCCTTATGAAGATAATAATCTTTACTCTTATGTGATTCCAAATTTTGCATATATCTGGGGGACGACGGCTTTATTACTAATTTTTTATTTATTATTAATTTCAATAGGTAAACTTCTAAAAGAATTAAAAGTTAAAGGCGATGATTGAACTATAAAAACGATGAAGGTTTATGGTTGAAGTTATTCTATAATAAGTACAACTACTTATAGTATTTATAGCTATCACTTGCCTTGCCTTGCTGACAACTGATAGCTAACTACTCAAAAATGCGCTTACTCTTCTATCGCACTTACAATAAAATACGGATTTAAGTATTCATCTTTGGTGTTATAAATAAGCGGGCTGCCATCAAGTTTAGTTACTTTTGCACCGGCTATTTCGGCGATTGCATGGCCTGCACCTGTATCCCATTCGCAGGTTGGACCTAAGCGCGGGTAAATATCGGCGCTGCCCTCAGCGACTAAACACAGCTTTAGTGAGCTGCCTTTAGACACCATTTCAACCTCATCAAAGCGTTTTACAAACTCAGCTAAATCGGGTGATGGGTGCGAGCGGCTACCTACAACACGAATTAACCCTTTGTTAGGTTTAGTTGTTACTTTAAGCTCAATTCGCTCATCGCCTTTATCTTTAAATGCGCCAATGGCTTCGGCGGCTAAGTACGATACGCCAAGGGCGGGTGCATCAACTACGGCTAAAATAGGAATGCCGTTTTTAATTAGGGCGATGTTTACGGTAAATTCACCGTTCTTTTTAATAAATTCTTTAGTGCCGTCGATTGGGTCAACTAACCAGTAGCTTTTCCACGTTTGGCGTACATCCCAGCTTATGTCGGCGTTTTCTTCACTGAGTATTGGAATATCAGGTGTGAGCTGTTGAAGCCCTGCCACAATCAGTTTGTGAGCTGCTAAATCGGCGTCGGTTACGGGACTTTCATCGGCTTTGTACTCAACGTTAAAGTCCTTTTCGTAAATTCCCATTATCGCTTGGCCTGCTTTGCGGGCAAGGATGAGGGTTTCTTCTAGCAGTTCGGTTTGATTCATGGGGTTAACCTATATTATGTGCTTTTGTTTTAGATACGTTATCAGTTGTGTAACCGATTGGTCTAGGGTGTTTTTACTTGTATCTAAAATTATTTCTGGATTGTTTGGCACTTCGTAGCTTGAGTCGATACCAGTGAAGTGTTTTATCTCCCCTGCGCGGGCTTTTTTGTATAAGCCTTTTGGATCGCGGCTTTCGCATACATCCAGTGGGGTATCGATAAATACTTCAATAAATTCGCCGTCATCTACTAGGCTGCGCACCATATCGCGCTCTGCTCTAAAAGGCGATATAAACGCAGTAAGTACTAACAAGCCAGCGTCGGTCATTAGTTTAGCGGTTTCGCCTACGCGGCGTATGTTTTCAATGCGGTCTTCGTCGCTAAAGCCTAGGTCTTTACATAAACCGTGGCGTACGTTGTCGCCATCAAGCAGGTAAGTGTGCGTACCTTGTTGATTAAGCGCCGCTTCTAGTGCGTTTGCTACGGTGCTTTTACCAGAGCCTGAAAAGCCGGTAAACCATAAAATAGCGGGCTTATGTTTTTTTTGCTCACTACGCTGTGCTTTTGTAGTTGCGTAGTTATGCCAAACTATATTTTCATCCATAGTGAGAGTCTCTTATACTGTGAGCGCAGGTATTAAAACGGAAATACCAGCGGGATCAAGGTTAATACCGTGATTGAATAAATAATAGAAAGCGGTAAGCCCATCACTATGTAATCTTTTAAGCGATAGTTACCCGCGCTATAAACCATTAGATTAGTTTGATACCCAAATGGCGATATAAAGCTGGCGGATGCGCCAAATGCAACCGCCATAATAAATGGTAGCGGGTCTACATTAAAACCAACCGCGAGCGAGTAAGCAACAGGGAACGACAAGGCAGCTGCTGCGTTATTAGTAATAAGCTCGGTAAATAATACGGTCATTAAAAATATAGCTATAAATGCGCCGTAAGGGCCAAAGTCGCCAAGTACCATAAACATGGCGTCGGATATTTGCCCGGCAAGTCCGGTGCCTATCATTAACTTAGCAAGGCCAATGGCACTACCTACTACCACTAATAACTCGATAGGAAAACGGCGTTTAACTTCGTTAAGTTTTATGGTGCCGCTGAGCATCAAGCCAATCAGTAATACTAATAAGCCTTTAACCAGCGGCACTATGCCAATAATGCTTAAACCCAGTACTGCGGCAAAGCACAGTAGCACAATGTTTGATTGTTTAGGTGCAAGGTGGGCTTGTAAGTCAAACCCTGAAATATACACAAATTCGCGCTTTAAATTAGGCAAGGTGTAAAAGTTTTTGCCTGGTGCGAGTATAAGTGAGTCGCCAGCTTGTAATTGCACTTGCCCAAGGCCGCCTTGTAAGCGGTCGTGCCCACGACGAATGGCAATAACAGCAGCATGAAATTGCTCTCTAAAGCGGGCTTCTTTTACGGTTTTGCCAATAAATTTTGAAGACTGACTTACGACTACTTCTACTAAGTGTTCTATGTCTTTTTGATGATTCTCGTGAACTACTTTTAGGCCGTCGAAACGGGTAAGTAATGGCACCGATTTTATGTCACCTACAAAAAGCAGCACGTCATCTTTTTGAATAATTTGCTGCGGGGTGACTGCGCAAATGCGGCTTCCATCGCGAATAATTTCAGCGAGGAATAAGTCTTTTAAATCACGCAGGCCGTTTTCTTCAACGGTTTGGCCTATTAATTTTGAATTTGCTTGTACTTTACCTTCTAGGTAAAAAGGCACGACTTCTTGGTCGCTTTTACCGTTGTCGGGTAAGTATTTAAGCATCACTAAAATGGTAATTAGGCCTACGCTTAACGCGCCTAAACCCACTAAGGTAAAGTCAAAAAAGCCCAGTGGTTCCATGCCCGCATCTACTGCAAAGCCATTGACGATTAAGTTGGTTGATGTACCAATAAGCGTAATAGTGCCGCCCAAAATAGCGGTATACGACAGCGGTAATAATAGCTTTGAAGGGGAGTGATTAGGGTTGTCTTTTATCGCGGTAATAAGCGATGCAACAACGGCGGTATTGTTAGTAAACGACGATAAAAAGGCGGTTGATAACCCCAATTTTGTTACCGATTTTACTAAACTACCTTTAGATAGCGATTGCGCTAACTTTTGAATTAGGGTGGTTTTTTCTATTGCGGTCGACACTAACACCAATAGTACTAAGGTGATAAGCGACGGGTTAGCATAATTAATTAACATGCTTTCAAGATCGATTAGCCCTGCTAAGTAGCTGGTGCCAATTGCGCTTACAAATAACCATGCTGGATTAATACGGGTGCCAAAAAGGCACCCGACTAAGGTAAGCATAATGCCTGTTAAAACGAGCTGTTCTACCATGCTTTTAAATTCCTAACAGGCTAAAGTTAACTTATAACTTAGAAATATCAAGCGCTTGCCAATGCGGAAAGTGCTTGCGTACTAAGCTGTTAAATTCAACTTCAAATTCGCTAAAGTTACTTTGCTGTGCTTGGCTTTGCAGTACTTGTTCAATCATGCCCGCAGCAACCGTTAGGTTTGATAAGCGATCGATTAGTATAAACGAGCCTGTTTCGTGATTGCTGTGGTACTCGTCTGCCAAAATAGTTTCGGTTAGTTCAAGTGTTACAATCGCAATTTCGTTTAACTGCAGTGAGTCGCTAGTGCCATGTTCAAGCGTGTTCACATCAATTGTGTAATCAATTTTTGTAACAATAGCTGAAGTGTTTTTGCTGCCTAGCTTTAGGTTATAGCTTTTACCTAATACTAATGGCGACTCATGCATCCACACAATTTTAGCTTGCAGCTGGTTAGTAACAACGGCCGTTGAATTTGCAGGTACTATTACGTCGCCTCGGCTAATATCAATTTCGTTATTTAGGGTAACGGTAATTGCTTGGCCTGCTTCAGCACTATCTAAATTGCCATCAAAAGTAACAATTTCTTTAATGCTTGATGTTTTACCCGACGGTAATACTTTTATTGCATCGCCTACGTGTATCTTGCCCGACGTAAGTGTGCCCTGAAAACCACGGAAGTTTAAGTTAGGACGCACTACATATTGCACCGGTAGGCGCGCTTCAAAGCCTGTATCTGTTTCGGCTGCTGGTGAATCTTCTAGTAATTCAAGTAGCGGCTTGTCGGTGTAATACGGTGTATGAGCAGATCGCGTTACTACGTTGTCGCCTTTAAGCGCCGACATAGGCACAAACTTAATGTTTGATACGTTAAGTTGCTCAGCAAATTTAAGGTAATCGGCCTTAATTTTTTCATACACGGTTTCGTCAAAATCAACGATATCCATTTTATTAACGGCAACAACAAACTGCTTAATGCCAAGCGAGTCACAAATAAAGCTGTGGCGCTTGGTTTGTACTTGCACGCCGTAACGCGCATCAACCAAAATAATAGCAACATCGCTTGTTGATGCACCTGTTACCATGTTACGCGTGTATTGCTCGTGCCCAGGCGTGTCGGCAATAATAAATTTACGCTTAGCCGTTGAAAAGTAACGGTACGCTACGTCAATGGTAATGCCTTGCTCGCGCTCAGCTTGTAGGCCATCAACTAATAATGCAAGGTCAAGATCTTCACCTGCATTACCTACTTTTTCGTTATCTTTGTGAAGGGCGGCTAGCTGATCTTCATAAATTTGGTGGCTGTCGTGCAGTAGGCGGCCAATCAATGTTGATTTACCGTCATCTACGCTGCCACAGGTAAGCATACGCAATAAGCTTTTATCTTGTTGGCGTGCTAGGTAGGCGTCTATGCCTATTTCTTTTACTTCGTTAAATGTATCGTTATTTTGGCTAGACATTAAAAATACCCCTCACGTTTTTTCTTCTCCATTGAGCCTGCTGAATCATGGTCAATAACACGACCTTCACGTTCAGATGACGTAGATAGCAGCATTTCTTCAATAATTTCGGTTAGGTTACTTGCTGTTGACTCAACTGCACCGGTAAGTGGGTAGCAGCCTAACGTACGAAAACGTACAGATTTCATTTGCGGTACTTCACCCTCGTTAAGTGGCATACGCTCATCGTCAACCATAATTAGGGTGCCGTCGCGATCAACAACAGGGCGCTCTTTTGCTAGGTAAAGCGGCACCATGTCGATGTTTTCTTGGTAAATGTATTGCCAAATATCAAGCTCAGTCCAGTTAGATAACGGGAAAACACGAATGCTTTCGCCCGGATTAACTTGGCTGTTATAAGTGTTCCAAAGCTCAGGACGTTGGTTTTTAGGATCCCAGCGATGGTGTTTGTCGCGGAACGAGTAAACACGCTCTTTTGCGCGTGACTTTTCTTCGTCGCGGCGTGCGCCACCAAATGCAGCATCGAAACCATATTTGTTAAGTGCTTGCTTTAAGCCTTGGGTTTTCATTATGTCGGTATGTTTACCCGAGCCATGCGTAAACGGGCCTACACCCATTTCAATGCCTTCTGGATTTTTGTGTACCAGTAGGTCAAAACCGTATTCTTTAGCTATACGGTCGCGAAACTCAATCATTTCACGAAACTTCCAATTGGTGTCTACGTGTAATAACGGGAACGGAATTTTTGCAGGGTAAAATGCTTTACGCGCTAAGTGCAAAAGTACCGACGAATCTTTACCAATAGAGTAAAGCATTACTGGGTTCTCAAACTCAGCGGCGACTTCGCGCATGATTTTGATACTTTCAGCTTCAAGTTGCTGAAGGTGAGTTAAAGCCATTGTTAGTCGTCCTACTAAAATGATTAAAAGTTACAAATTTAAAATTCGGTTATGTATTTGATACATCTGTTAGCGGCTGTGCAAAGCTGCTTGTTTGTTCGTTTTTCCCAAACCACGCTAGTTGCGAGTGCAGGGCGGCTACTTCACCAATAATGAGTAGCGCAGGCGATATAATGCTGTTGCGTTCAATTAAGTCGGCAAGTTCGCCTAATTGGCCTGTTACTACACGCTGATTTTTACGTGTACCGTTTTCGATAATGGCAACAGGCGTGTCGGCTTTGCGGCCATGCTTTAAAAGCTCGCTTTGTATGTGCGGCGATTTAATTACGCCCATGTAAATAGCAAGCGTTTGATTTGCTTTTGCCAGTGATTGCCAATCAAGTTCTTGACCGTCTTTTTTACAGTGGCCCGTTACAAATTGAATAGCTTGTGCATGGTCACGATGCGTAAGCGGAATACCCGCATACGCACTACAACCTGCAGCAGCTGTAATACCCGGTACAATTTGATAATTTACGTTGTTAGCAGCCAGTACTTGTACTTCTTCGCCACCACGACCATAAATAAACGGGTCGCCACCTTTAATGCGGCACACTTTTTTGCCTTGTTTAGCAAGGTCGACCAGCATTTTGTTGGTGTCGTCTTGAACAACACTATGATCGCCTAAACGTTTGCCTACACAAATAAGGTCAGCATCGCGGCGCACTAATTCCATAATTTCGTCAGACACTAAAAAGTCGTATACAACCACATCTGCTTGTTGCATAAGTTGCAGTGCTTTAAGTGTTAAAAGCTCTGGATCGCCAGGGCCTGCTCCTACTACATATACTTCGCCTTCAGGCTCGGCTTTAGCATCTAACATTTGCTCTAGTTGTTGCTCAGCGGCTTGAGTGTCACCGGTTTGTACTTTACTCACGACAGATGAGTCGAACACGCCTTCCCAAAATTGGCGACGGTCTGAAAAATGTTTAAAGCGTTTTTTTACTTTGTCTCTAAAGCCGCCTACAAGTGTTGCAAGTGGCCCAATATGATGCGGAATAAGGGTTTCGAGTTTTTCGCGTAAGCGACGTGCAAGTACGGGCGCTGTGCCCGCACTTGATATAGCAATCGTAATTGGGTCACGGTCAACAATAGATGGGAATATAAACGTACATTTAGGTTGGTCATCAACCACGTTTACAAATACATTGCGGGCATTGGCAAGTTCAAATACGTTGTTGTTTACTTCATCGCGGTCGGTTGCTGCAATAACAAGCATTTTTCCATCGAGATGCGACTCATCAAAATAAGCATCAATAAGCGTTACTTCATTATTATGCGCATGCTCTTTTAGTTCGTCGCAAAACCAAGGCGCTACTAAAGTAACGCTCGCTCTCGCTTTTAAAAACGCGCGACATTTGCGTAATGCGACCTCTCCACCGCCAACAACCAATACTGGTTTGTTGTCGAGTTTGGTAAAGATAGGTAAATACTGCACGTTAATAAGACCCCTAAACAAATTCAAATATAAGAAAACGCTTTATTCTGATAAGCAGAATATAGCGGCTATCAATAAGTAAAAAATAATTAAAACCAAGTTGATATAACCAAAAGTTATAATAGGTGGGCTTTTTAGGCCTAAGAGTTAGTTAACAAGGGATTGCGCCGAGTTACAAGTAAAATAAACAGCTTATAGTGTTTGGTTATGAGCTATAGCGAGTTTGGTTTAATTTGTTAATATGGAAGCATATTCTATTTTGTACTTATACCAATTGCATTAAATTAGTGATCTATTATAGCGACGAGAAAATAGCTCAATAACAAGGCTAAAATTATGATACATAGTTGTTCTATATAAATAATTTTTAACGTAGTTAGTGAGTTATTTAATACGCTAAAATGATTATGTTTTTAATAAAATTGGTATTACATAAGCAACGGAGCTCTAATGATACAACACCAAAAAGATGCCGCATTAGCAGTCGCACTGATGGATTTAACAAGCTTAAACACCAGCGATACCACCAAAAGCATTCAAGCGCTTGTTGATAGTATAAACCCGACGCTGGGCACACCTGCTGCAGTATGTGTTTATAGCGACTTTGTTGATGATGCAAAAATAGCACTCGCAGCGCGTGAGCTTAACCACGTAAAAGTAGCAACGGTCACTAACTTTCCAACGGGTGATGCGCCACTGAGTGATGTAATTAACGAAACACTTATTGCTATAGAGCGCGGCGCTGACGAAATTGACCTCGTTATTCCTTATAAAAAGTTAATAGCGGGCGATGTTCAAACAGTAATTAGCTATGTAAGCGAAAGTAAAAAAGCATGTGGGTCGCGCGCCCAACTAAAAGTAATAATAGAAAGCGGTGAGCTAAAAACCGAAGCGCTAATAACGCAGGCTACTCAATTGGCAATTGAAGGTGGTGCCGATTTTGTAAAAACCAGTACGGGTAAAGTGGCCATTAATGCAACCCTTGAATCAACAAAAATTATGCTAACAGCCATTAAAAACTCGGATAAACGTGTGGGCTTTAAAGCTGCCGGTGGTGTTAAAACTGTTGCCGATGCCAGTGATTATTTAGCGCTAGCACGCGCAATAATGGGTGATGATTATTTGCAAGAAAATACATTTAGATTTGGTGCTTCAAGCTTGTTAAGTGACGTTTATACAATATTAAAAAGTAATTAAAGGAAAGATGATGAGAGCAAGAAACTCCGGGACACAAACATTGTTTAATAACCTATTTAAAGGTGCATTGGTTGTAGGAGTCGTTGGTTTTGGATTAACTGCATGTACTAACCCAAGCACACCCGCAGGTGAAGAAGGCTACGTATTCGAAAAGCCGCGTGTATTTGGTGAAGGTGGTTATCAAGGAACAATGAAGGGCCCATCTAATTACGGTATGTCATTACTGCGAAATGAAGTGGTAAACATCGATATGCGACCTAATACATATACCGAGACATTTAGAATCTTAGCGAATGATGATTTAAATATTAAATTTGATTTTCATGCTGTTATTGCTATTGAGAGTGGCTCTGTTAAAACTGTGGTAGAGCAGTACGGCGCCGAAAATTGGTATAAACGCTTTGTACGTGAAACTTTTAGAACGTATGTGCGCGATACAGTACAAAAATACGATAGTGGTGAGCTTAAAACAAATCGTGAGAAAATTGCGAAAGAAGTGACTCTGCGCCTGCAAAGTTATTTATCGACAACGCCGTTTAAACTTGCAAACGTTGTAGTAGGCAATATTAATTACCCCGATATTGTTGCTAATGCAGTTGAGAAAAAATTGGCAGCTCAGCAGCTATTATCGGAAAAAGAAACACAAAAAGAGATTGCCAAAAAAGACGCTGAAATTAGGGTTGAAGAAGCCAAAGGGATTGCTCAAGCTCAGAAGATCATTAACGCAACACTAACAGCTAATTACATTCAACATGAAGCTATTAATGCACAAATAAAAATGGCTGAGTCACCTAATCATACAACTGTTTATATTCCGGTAGGCAATAACGGAGTACCACTTGTTAAAGGTGCTAACTAAATAGTGAGTACTTGGGTAGCTCTTTTTATTAGCTACCCAAGTCAAAGCCATTAATTAAACTTAAACATGTTGCTTATACTTTCGAGGCTTGATTTGTTCGTTTTAGCAATACAACCACTATCATCAAGTGACTTTTTAGTTGTTTCATCAGCTAAACCCGTTACCTTTAATTTTTTGTCTTGTTGGTACTCACGAAGTGCGATAACTGTTTTACGATCGTACTCAACATCCTGTGTTTCGAATTCTTCGTAATCAGGCTGGTTTCTTAGGTAACCCAAACATACCAAGCTTAGGCGCGACATTGCTAAATCCATCTTTTCATAATGTGGCATTCTATGGGTTGGTACATCAACTGTTACAGCGCTCTTGCTGACTGTTTTTGCTTGTACAGCTGCCGGTGGCGGCGCAGTGTAACCCGATGCTAAAGTGTTGTTACTGTTATAGCGATAGTAAGTATCTGGAATTTTAGTTTCTAAAAACTCAACCGCTTTAATAATAACTTCACGAAGGGCTTTTTCTTTAGGGGTATCAGACCATCCACTAATATTACCGCCAACAAGTGCGCCACCAAAGTTGGTTGCGGCTCCAGTAAAGTCAAAATCTTTACTGCCCCCTTCAACACTTGTTGCTGCTAAAATTCGTGATGTGCGTGTATCTATTAGACGAAGATCAATCGCCATATGAGAACCTGAAAAACCAGCTGATACAGAGCTAAATACATCGCCCATAAAGCCGCCACTGCCAACACTTGCACCAGAGCTATCGTCATCAAATTCAGTTACCGCTGCAATAACGACTATTTCAGCGCCTTCAATCTCACCATAAGCGGCACCCGATGATGCACTAACGCGACCTGAGGCTGCTAGGTCTTGTTCTGATAAAACAGCATCAAGCGCTTGGCGCTCTAAAACAATAAAGCGATTTGTTGATACGAGTGCCGTAGTTAATTGATCAGCCATACCGTCGCCTATTTCTTTACGCCACCATTTTGAGTTGTTAGATTTATCGGTAAAGCGTGCAACAGCAATACGAGCTTTAGGGCCATTGTATTGTTCTTGTGCAACTGCATTTATGTCTGGTGAGTTTTGACCTGAAGTGACATTTGTAGAGGTGCTTTGACAAGCGCTCAGAGTGGTCGTTAATAGTGCAGTTAATAGTAGTTTTTGTGGTGCTTTTAACATATGACTGTCCTTAATTAATATGCTTAAAGGAAATGCAGTGCATTTCCTTTAATATTTAAATTCATGTTAATTTAGTTAAATCAGTAGGTTAATAATAGTACTGGTGCGAAATTCTTAGTCACACAGGCGAAATTTATCAGGATTGTTCGCGAAACTGTTTTGGGGACATATTATATTTTGCTTTAAAGCACCGGGCAAAGTAGCTTTGTGAATTAAAGCCAACTTGCTGTGCTACTAGGCCAATTGCAAGCTCACTATTTTTTAAAAGCTCTTGTGCAAATTCTAAACGAATATTTCGAATGTAATCGCTTGGTGTTAGGTTGTACAAGGCTTTCATTTTTAATTGTAAAGCGCGAGGGCTAAGGTAGAGCGATGCTGCAAATTCTTCTACGCTAAATGCTTCGTCTTGGTAATGCTCTTTTACTGTTGTTTTTACACGCTCGGTAAATACATAATCTTTACTTTGCGCCATTTGTGGGTCGAGCTGGGCTGTTTGTGATAAAGCAGGTAGTTGTTGTTTTAAATGTTGATTAAGTACTTCTCTAATCGTTAATAACCCTTGAACGCGGCTGAGTAACAGCTGCGGCTCAAAAGGTTTACTCAAATAGTCATCAGCAAGTAAGTCTAGGCCCTTTAATTTACTATGCGTATCTGCCTTTGCTGAAAGTAATAACACCGGAATATGGCTAATAGCCGTGTCGCTGCGCAGTGCTTTAATAAACTGATAGCCATCCATAACAGGCATCATTACATCACTTATTACCAAGTCAGGCATTTCGTTTTTACATAAAGCTAAACCTAGCTCTCCGTTAGCTGCACTTATACACGTGAAGCTACTAATAAATAGTGACGTTATTAAATCACGCATTTCATCGTTGTCTTCAATAATAAGAATCTTATTACTTTTTACTGCACATAAATTATTGCTTTTAGACACAGCAAGAGCGGTAAGGTTAGAGGTTTCGTCTATTTGAGTTGTTGGGAGTGAAACAGTAAAACAACTGCCTTTGTTTAATTCACTTTTAAGTTCAATAGTTCCTCCATATTGCTCAACTAGCTGCTTCACCAGCGCTAAGCCAATACCGCTACCGCTTTGATTACTCGTATCTATACGTGTGAATCGTTGAAAAACGGTTTCAAGGTGCTCTTTATCTATACCAACACCAGTATCTGAGACTGTGATGATTAATGTTTGTTTTTGAGTTAATAGCTGAAGTAATACTTTGCCAGTGTTTGGAGTGTATTTTTGGGCGTTACTTAATAAGTTACTGATAATAGAAATTGTATGATTTAGCTCTAATTTAATGGGAATAGTTTTTTGTGTTAAATCTTCAAACTCGAACGTAATATTTTTTTGTTTAAATAAAGGGGTGAAATCTTCAATTAATTGTTCAACTACCGGCTTTATAGCATAGGGTGTGACGTGTTTCACTGCTGTGCTTGGGCGCTGACTGAGCTGTAAAAGTTGGTTTATTTGATCCAATAGCTTATAGCTATTACGTTGAATCATCGCTAGTTTTTGTTGGGTGTCTGAATCCTTATGGCTTTTTTGTAAACTCTCAAGTGGCGCTAATATTAAGCTCAATGGTGTTTTAAGTTCATGGCTAACATTATCTAATAGTTGGGTTTTTAAGTTGCTAAGTTCTTTCTCTTTTAAGTTTGCTTGCTCTGCAACGTTAGCTCTATACCTTGCTGTTATAATTAACCACATTATAAATAATACGATAATTATGTAAGTGACATAGGCAACATTGTTCTTCCACCAAGGTGGAGTAACTTTAAGCGCAACCATTGTTTTATCATCACTCCATTGACCGTATTGATCTTTAACTTTTACAATAAAGTGATAGCTTCCAGCGGGAAGTTGAGAATAACTAACTTGCCTCTGGTTTTTGTTTGCGTATAAAAACTGCTTATCTAACCCAGCTAACTTGTAAGCATATTGGTATTGAGAAGGGGGCTCTGCACTGTTTAAAGCAGAAAATTTAAAGCCGATAACACCATTCTCTTCTTTAAAAAAGAGTTTGTCTGTATAGCTTATAAGCTTAGCCGTTTGGCTCTTGTTTTTTATATATTGCTGCGTCGCGACTGACTGGTTATAAATAAGTAAGTCTGTAATAACGGGTTCTGGGGGTTGAGTTGCTAGGGTTAGTTTTAACGGATCAAATTGATTAAAACCGTTAATACCACCAAAAAATAGCTCGCCGTCATCTGCTTGAAAAGCGGCACCTAAAATAAAAGAATGATGCTGTATACCGTTTGCGGGTAAAAAATGCTGCATTTGTTGGGTTTGAGGAGCGTAACGGGTTAGGCCTTGGTTGCTGCTTAGCCACAAGTAACCGCTGCTATCTTGTTTAATTGCAAAAATATTATCGTTAAGTAAGCCATCAAACTCTGTAATGTTTATTACTTTGTTTGTTTGGATATTTAACTTATTGAGCCCGCCAAAAGTACCTACCCATAAAGTGTTTTTATCTTGTAAATGCAAGGATGTAACCATGTCATGCGTTAAACTATTAGGCTTTTTAAGATCGCTTTGGTAATGGGTGAATGTTTCATCATGTAAAGAAAGTTTATTTAACCCTGCGCGGGTTCCTGCCCATATAGCGTTGTTGTCGCTGTCATAAGTAATACTAAAAACAGTATTATTTGAGATACTATTTTTATCTGCGGTGTATTTAAAATTTGTAACCTGTAAAGTATCGGGATTAAATCGCGTTAAGCCTTCGTTACTGCCCAGCCATAAATTACCACTTAGGTCACCTTCGATTGCATAAATACGGTTACTACTGAGTTGATGGCTTTGCACAGTAAAAGCCGAAAAGTTATCATTAATTGGGTTGTAAAGCAGTAAACCACCTCCGTATGTGCCTATCCATACGCGTTTATTGGCATCTTCATAAAGACTAAATATATTGTTATTAGTTAAGCCTATATCTTGATTTTTATCTGTTTTATAGCGTTTAAATCCTGTGTCAGTTTGTTTGTTAAGTCCGTCGCGCGTACCCACCCAAAGTAAGTTGTTACTGTCTTTGAGTATTGCTCTTACAAAGTCATTCGAGATAGAAGCTGGGTTATTGCTTTGATGTTTTTGATGACCAAACTGAGTCTGCCTTTTATCATAGCGATGTAATCCATAGCCGTCTGTACCAATCCAAATAATGCCTTGAGGGTCTTGGTAAAGTGATAATAGGTGATCGTTAGCTAAGCCATGTTTTAAATCTGGAGAGTGAGTAAGTTGACGAAACTCGCTACTTAATAAATTATCTGTAGCTTGGTAATAAAGACCATGACCATAAGTGCTTACCCATAATTTTTTTTCATCATCAAAAAGTATATCTGTGACCCAAACATTTTTGAGTTGCTCAAAGTTATAAAATGCGAGTGTGTTTGAGTCAAAAACACTTAGACCAGTCTTGCCTCCTATAATAAATTTGCCGTTTGCTGCTTTTTTTAATTGCCAGAGCTGTTCAGGGCTATTAGATATATGTTCGAACCGATGTGTTTGTGTATCGAACTTAATCAGCCCGATACTACTTGCTAACCAAAGGTTTTTTTGATCATCAAAAAGCACATCCTTAAAAACAACATTTAAGTGATTCGTGCCCTGATAAGAAAATAATTCGGTAGTACCTGTGTATGTATCTAAACGAGTAAGTTGCCCTTTATCGTGACCAATCCAAATGATTTGTGGCGAATTAGAAGAAATTGATGAAATACGTTCGTTTGTAATAGGAGGGGTTGAATACTGGTTAAAAACACTAAAACTTTCTGTTTCAGTATTTAATAAGTTGAGCCCATTACTTGTTGTAGCAAACCAAATGTGGCCGTTTCCTAAATTCAGGCAGTCCGTAATCCAATTCCCCGAAATACTAGGGTGTGAAGGATTGAATTTATAGTGCTTAAATTCATACCCATCAAATCGGTTTAAGCCACCTTGGGTAGCAAACCAATGAAACCCTTTTTCATCAGTGGTACTGCAGGTGATTGAATTTTGTGATAAACCTTGTTCATTTGTATATGTATCTAAGTACAATGGCAGGGCATAAGAACTAATATGAAATAATAATAAAAAGCTAATAATTTTATATCTTATGATTGTTTTTATTGCTTTCACAGACTTCCCATCTAATTGTGAGTCCCTATAATTTGGACAATCATAAACTGCTTTTTAATCAATGTTAAGATTGATTTTTTAATGCAATGCCGAGATTTTCCAATGTGGGTATCTTTTAGGCTTGTGTTAATGGACTGCGTAAGTATAATAGGCATCCACTTTGCAGGGGCGTAGTTCCAATTGGTAGAACAGCGGTCTCCAAAACCGATGGTTGGGAGTTCGAATCTCTCCGCCCCTGCCAGTTTTACTTGTGGTTTGAGTAGTCTGAGATTAAAAACCGGTTTAAATTAAGTCTGTTTTTAAGTTTAGATTTTAATGGATTAACCTTACCGTAGTGTAGGGTTGTTGTGTCTGTAGTTAAGGTAATAATATTATGAGCACGAATGTAGAAACACCATCAAGTGCGATGGAGTCAGTAAAGTGGTTAGTAGCAATCGCGCTACTTGCAGGCGCAGTTGTTGGTAATCACATGTATGCAGATCAATCTGTACTACTACGTGCTATCGGCGTTGTTGTTGCAATAGCGGCCGGATTAGCAATTGCCTCGCAAACATTTAAGGGACGTAACTTTCTTGCTTTCGCTAAAGAAGCTCGAATTGAAGTACGCAAAGTTATTTGGCCAACGCGCCAAGAAACTACCCACACGACATTAATTGTAATGGTTGCAACAGTGATTATGGCACTTATCCTTTGGGGATTAGATGGCATTTTATTCCGCGCTGTAGGCTTTTTAACTGGATTGGAGATCTGATCCCATGTCGGATGAGAACGAGAACAAAGAAATTAAGTTACGTTGGTATGTAGTACAAGCCTTTTCTGGTTACGAAAAGCGTGTAGCTCAAACGTTAACTGAACACATTAAAATCGAAGGTCTTGAATCGAGCTTTGGTGAGATACTAGTACCAACTGAAGAAGTTGTTGAGATGCGCGCTGGCCAAAAGCGTAAATCTGAGCGTAAATTCTTTCCAGGTTATGTATTAGTACAAATGGATATGAACGACGCAAGCTGGCACTTAGTGAACAGCACTGAACGTGTAATGGGCTTTATTGGTGGAACGTCTGATCGTCCTGCTCCAATCAGTCCTAAAGAAGCAGAACGCATTCTTAATCGCCTTCAAGAAAATGCTGAAGCACCTAAACCTGCTACATTATTTGAACCAGGTGAAGTTGTTCGCGTTACTGATGGACCATTTGCAGATTTCAGTGGTGTAGTTGAAGAAGTTGACTACGAAAAGAGCCGCGTAAAAGTATCTGTACTTATTTTTGGTCGTTCTACGCCAGTTGAGCTTGAATTCGGTCAAGTTGAGCAAGATAAGTAATTGATTAAAAAAGCTTCGCTAATTTTTATTTAAATTTTGGCATGAAGCTTGAAAAAGGCCGCTGATTAACTTATAATCAGCGGCCTTTTTGTATTAAGGTAAAATTTATTTTTACTGTGCAAAAAGTACGAAACCAATTTTTAAACTGGGAAGCCGTTAGAGTACGCGTCCTCGCGCGCACAAGGCTGAGACCCACCAAATGAGGTATTTATAATGGCTAAAAAAGTTGAAGCTCTAATCAAGCTACAAGTTGCCGCTGGTATGGCTAATCCTAGTCCTCCAGTAGGTCCTGCACTAGGTCAACACGGTGTAAACATCATGGAATTCTGTAAAGCGTTTAACGCACGTACAGAGTCTATCGAAAAAGGCGCTCCAGTTCCTGTAGTGATCTCTGTTTACGGTGACCGTTCATTTACGTTCGACATGAAAACGCCACCTGCTGCTTACTTACTTAAGAAAGCTGCTGGTATCAAGTCAGGCTCAGGCCGTCCTAACACTGATAAAGTAGGCACAGTAACTCGTGCTCAACTTGAAGAAATTGTTGAGACAAAACGAACTGACCTTACAGCTGCCGATATGGACGCAGCGGTTCGCACTATCGCAGGTTCTGCGCGTGCGATGGGCTTGAACGTAGAGGACTAAGAAATGGCTAAATTAACTAAACGTATGCGTACTATCCGCGAAAAAGTGGAAGTAACAAAAGATTACGAAATCAATGAAGCAGTTGCTCTTTTAAAAGAGTTAGCGACAGCTAAATTCGTAGAAAGTGTTGACGTTGCCGTTAACCTTGGTATCGATGCTCGTAAATCTGATCAAAACGTTCGTGGTGCTACTGTACTACCTAACGGTACTGGTCGTGACGTTCGTGTTGCTGTATTCACACAAGGCGCTAATGCAGAAGCTGCAAAAGAAGCCGGTGCTGAATTAGTAGGCATGGAAGATCTTGCTGAACTAGTTAAAAAAGGCGAGATGAACTTTGACGTTGTTGTTGCATCACCAGACGCTATGCGTGTTGTTGGTCAACTAGGTCAAATCTTAGGCCCACGTGGTCTAATGCCAAACCCTAAAACTGGTACTGTAACGCCTAACGTTGCAGAAGCAGTTAAAAATGCTAAAGCAGGTCAAGTACGTTACCGTAATGACAAAAATGGCATCATCCATACTACTATTGGTAAGGTTGATTTCACTGCAGAGCAATTACAACAAAACCTTGAGTCTCTAATTGTTGCGCTTAAGAAGGCTAAACCTTCTCAAGCTAAAGGTGTTTACTTGAAGAAAGTAACTATCTCTACAACAATGGGCGCAGGCGTTTCTGTTGACCAAAACACTTTAAGCACAACTGTAGCTTAATCAGTGTTTACATGGCGTGAAATTTGTACTATAATTTCGCGCCATTTTGTTGATTAATTTATTAATTGGCAAAGTAAAGAATTCGGGTTGAAGTACATAATTTCGTTAAGCCTTCGGGGTTAACGATAAATTGGGCTTCCGTCCAAGACCGTAGGTGGCTTCGGCCTTAATATTCACCTACGTAGACGGTGTAGACCCCAGATAGATTTTTCCTAATCCTTCTGGCTCTCGCCGTAAAAAGCATCTCTACCTTGTTTGGTAGGGAAGAGTAGAACAGGGGAATCCGATAATCGGTATCCCCATTAAACCAGGAGTAACACCCATGGCTTTAAATCTTCAAGGCAAAAAAGCAATAGTTGCTGAAGTCAACGAAGCAGCCAATGGTGCTCTATCTGCAGTTGTTGCAGATTCTCGTGGTGTAACAGTTGGCGCAATCACTGCCCTTCGTAAAGAAGCTCGTGCAAATGGTGTTTGGATGAAAGTTGTCCGTAACACTTTAGCAAAACGTGCTCTTGAAGGAACAGATTTTGAGTGTCTTTCTGATTCATTTGTTGGTCCAAGCTTAATCGCTTTCTCATCAGAGCACCCAGGTGCTGCTGCGCGTATCTTTTCAGATTTCGCGAAAAAGAATGAGAAATTCGAGCTTAAAACGGCCGCTTTTGAAGGAAATGTTGTTGATGCAGCAATGCTTGCTACATTACCTACATACGACGAAGCTGTTGCACGCTTAATGAGTGCTATGAAAGAAGCGTCTGCTGGCAAATTGTGTAAAACAATTGAAGCGGTACGTGTACAGAAAGAAGAGCAAGCTGCTTAATTTTAAGCTGTTTAATCTCACTTTCGGTGTAAAATTTATTTGGACGTAATGTCCGTTAATTATTAGGAAATTTGTAATGTCTGTATCTAAAGACCAAATCCTTGACGCAATTGCTGAAATGTCAGTAATGGACGTTGTTGCTCTTATCGAAGCAATGGAAGAAAAATTCGGCGTAACTGCTGCAGCTGCAATGGTAGCTGGTCCAGCTGCTGAAGCTGCTGAAGAGAAAACAGAATTTGACGTAATCCTTACTGGCGCTGGCGCTAACAAGGTTTCTGCAATCAAAGCTGTTCGTAGCGCAACTGGCCTTGGCCTTAAAGAAGCGAAAGCTCTTGTTGAAGCTGCTCCTACACCTGTTAAAGAAGGTGTATCTAAAGAAGAAGCTGAAGCACTTGCAAAAGATCTTACTGAAGCTGGTGCTGAAGTTGAGGTTAAGTAATTTAGCTTTTGCTAAGTTCGCTGCCTGAGAAATCAGGCAAGGGCTGGTGATTATTTAATCACCGGCCTTTTTGCGCTATAGAGTGATGCACTCTTTTAGTTCAAATAAAATCTGATTTTTTCTTTACTTTCAACGCTTTATAGTTTGCTAGTGTTAAAGTGGGATCTAATTAGAACAACAGTTAAATGTTGTAAAATCTTGGCATAGCTGCCAGTTAAGTCTGTTCTTACAAGAACAGGTCGGGTCAAAGATCAGCAAGCTGAGGAACCCCATGGCTTACTCTTATTCTGAAAAGAAACGTATCCGTAAGGATTTTGGTAAACGTCCACAAGTTTTGGATATACCTTTTTTACTGTCTACACAGTTAGAATCGTTTAAAAAATTCTTAGTGCCGGACGCTGATGGCGATCATGGTTTGGAAGCTGCCTTCCGTTCTGTGTTCCCTATTAAAAGCTACTCGGGAAATTCTGAGCTTCAATACGTAAGTTACCGTATTGGTGAGCCAGTTTTCGATGTAAAAGAATGTCAAATTCGCGGTGTGACTTATTCTGCTCCACTTCGCGTGAAACTGCGTCTTGTTGTTATGGACAAAGAAGCACCAGGCACAGTTAAAGACATTAAAGAGCAAGAAGTTTACATGGGCGAAATTCCGCTCATGACAGATACCGGTACTTTTGTAATCAATGGTACAGAGCGTGTTATCGTTTCTCAGCTACACCGTAGCCCTGGTGTATTCTTTGATAACGACCGCGGTAAAACCCATTCATCGGGTAAAGTATTATATAACGCACGCGTTATACCTTACCGTGGTTCATGGTTAGACTTCGAATTTGATGCAAAAGATAACTTATATGTACGTATTGACCGTCGTCGTAAATTACCGGCGTCTATCATCCTACGTGCACTAGAGTATTCTAGCGAACAAATCCTAGATATGTTCTTCGATAACACTACGTTTGAAGTAACGAATGGTAAAGTTCTTATGGAACTTGTACCTTCGCGTTTACGTGGTGAAACTGCCGCTTTTGATATCAAGAGCGAAGACGGTGAAGTATTTGTTGAAAGCGGTCGTCGTGTTACGGCTCGCCACATCAAGAGCATCGAAAAGAAAGGCATTAAGCAATTAGAAGTACCACATGAGTACATCATTGGCCGTATTGTAGCTAAAAACTATGTTGATGAGTCAACTGGTGAAGTTATTGCAAATGCAAATGACGAGCTAACTCTAGAGCTAATGGCTGAATTGGTTAAAGCCGGTTACACTAAAATTGATACGTTATATATCAATGAAGTGGACAGCGGTGCTTACATGTCAAATACATTAAACATTGACTCTGCAAGCAGCCGTTTAGAAGCACTAGTAGAAATTTACCGCATGATGCGCCCAGGCGAGCCACCGACGAAAGACGCGGCTGAAGCCTTATTCCAGAACTTGTTCTTCTCTGAAGAACGTTATGACTTATCTACTGTAGGTCGTATGAAGTTCAATAGCCGTGTTGGTTACGATACAGACACAGGCCCTGGCACATTAAGCAAAGAAGACATCGTGTCTGTTATGAAAGTATTAATTGCTATTCGTAACGGTCAAGGCGATGTTGATGATATCGATCACTTAGGCAACCGTCGTATACGTAGTGTTGGCGAAATGGCTGAGAACCAATTCCGTGTTGGTCTAGTACGTGTTGAACGTGCTGTACGTGAGCGTTTAAGCTTAGGTGACCTTGACGCGATAATGCCACAAGATCTTATTAACGCTAAGCCTATTTCGGCAGCGGTTAAAGAGTTCTTCGGCTCGTCTCAGTTATCACAGTTTATGGACCAAAATAACCCACTATCAGAAGTTACGCATAAACGTCGTATCTCTGCATTAGGTCCGGGCGGTCTAACTCGTGAACGCGCAGGCTTTGAAGTACGTGACGTTCACGTAACTCACTATGGTCGCGTATGTCCAATCGAGACTCCTGAGGGTCCAAATATCGGTCTAATTAACTCGTTGTCTACGTACGCACGTACAAATGACTACGGTTTCTTAGAAACACCTTACCGCAAAGTGGTAGACGGTGTTGTAACTGATGAAGTTGATTATTTATCAGCCATTGAAGAAGGTCAGTTTGTTATCGCACAGGCGAACTCAAACTTAACTGAAACCAATGAGTTTGTTGATGAACTTATCCCATGTCGTCACAAAGGTGAATCTACCTTTATGGGTCGCATGGACCAGCAGTATATGGATGTATCACCACAACAGGTGATCTCTGTAGCGGCAGCACTTATCCCGTTCCTAGAACACGATGATGCTAACCGTGCATTGATGGGTTCAAACATGCAACGTCAAGCAGTACCAACATTGAAAGCGGATAAGCCGTTAGTAGGTACTGGTATTGAGTTAACACTAGCGAAAGATTCTGGTGTAACTATCGTTGCTAAACGTGGTGGTGAAGTAATGTATGCTGACGCAAGTCGCATCGTTGTAAATGTACATGAAGAAGAACGCATTCCTGGTGAAGCGGGCATCGACATCTACAACTTAACCAAATACACACGTTCAAACCAAAATACATGTATTAACCAAAAACCAACTTGTATGGTTGGCGAACCGGTTACTCGTGGTGACGTGTTAGCAGATGGTCCTTCGACTGACTTAGGTGACTTAGCCCTTGGTCAAAACCTTCGCGTGGCATTCATGCCATGGAACGGTTACAACTTCGAAGATTCAATCTTGTTATCAGAGCGTGTAGTTGAAGAAGATCGTCTAACGACTATCCATATTCAAGAACTACAGTGTGTTGCCCGTGATACTAAATTAGGTCCAGAAGAGATCACTGCAGATATCCCGAATGTGGGTGAGTCTGCGCTAGGCAAGCTTGATGAATCAGGCGTTGTATATATTGGTGCTGAAGTTAAAGGCGGCGATATCCTAGTAGGTAAAGTGACTCCTAAAGGCGAGACACAGCTTACACCTGAAGAGAAGCTACTGCGTGCTATCTTCGGCGAAAAAGCGTCTGACGTTAAAGACAGCTCTTTACGTGTACCAAATTCTGTAACTGGTACTGTAATTGACGTGCAAGTTTTCACCCGTGATGGTGTTGAAAAAGATAAACGCGCATTAGAAGTTGAAGACATGCAGCTTCGCGAAGCGAAGAAAGACTTCAACGAAGAGTTCCGTATTTTAGAAGCTGGCGTTTTAGACCGTGCACGTAAGCTACTTATAGCTGCTGGTTTTGATGAAGATAAACTTGCATCTCTAAATGCTGAAAAAGTACTTACGCAAAGCCTTGCTGAAGAAGACAAGCAAGCTGAGCTTGAGCAACTAGCTGCACAGTACGATGAACTTAAAGCTGAATACGATAAGAAGTTTGAAAACAAACGTCGTAAAATTACCCAAGGTGATGACTTAGCACCAGGCGTACTTAAGATTGTTAAAGTATACCTAGCTGTTAAACGTCGTATCCAACCGGGTGATAAAATGGCGGGTCGTCATGGTAACAAAGGTGTTATCTCGACTATCGTACCAGTAGAAGATATGCCTTACGATGACAAAGGTCGTACGGTAGATATCGTATTGAATCCACTAGGTGTACCATCACGTATGAACATCGGTCAGATCCTTGAAACACATATGGGTCTTGCTGCACGTGGTATCGGTGAACGTATTGAAGAGATGATGAAAGAGCAACGTGAGCTTCATGAGCTACGTGACTTCATCAAGCAAGCATACGAAATTGGCGAATCTCGCCAAGTTGTAGATATTGCTAGCTTCACTGATGACGAAATTCGTCGTCTAGCTGAAAACTTAAAAGGTGGTTTACCAATAGCTACTCCTGCATTTGATGGCGCGAAAGAAAGCGAAATCAAAGACATGCTTGAGCTTGCGGGCTATCCTCGTAGTGGTCAGGTTACACTTTATGATGGCCGTACTGGCGATCAGTTTGAACGTCAAGTAACTGTTGGTTACATGTACATGCTTAAACTTAATCACTTGGTTGACGATAAGATGCACGCACGTTCTACTGGTTCTTACAGCCTTGTTACTCAGCAGCCGCTGGGTGGTAAAGCACAGTTCGGTGGCCAGCGTTTTGGTGAGATGGAAGTATGGGCACTTGAAGCTTATGGTGCTGCTTACACTCTACAAGAAATGCTAACAGTGAAATCGGATGACGTGAACGGTCGTACTAAGATGTATAAAAACATCGTTGATGGTAACCATAAAATGGAACCAGGTATGCCAGAATCGTTCAACGTATTGTTGAAAGAAATCCGCTCACTGGGTATCAACATCGAGTTGGAAGAAAATTAAGCCAATTAGATGCTGCAGTTAACGCTGCAGCATCTGTTACGGCTGAATAGAATGTAGGGACGAGATTATCCGTCCTCAAGATTAACTCCGACAGGAGAGCTAAGGTGAAAGACTTACTTAAGTTTCTGAAGCAACAAAATAAGACCGAAGAATTCGATGCAATTCGCATTGGTCTTGCTTCACCAGACATGGTTCGTTCATGGTCATACGGTGAAGTAAAGAAACCTGAGACTATTAACTACCGTACTTTCAAGCCTGAGCGCGATGGCTTATTCTGTGCCCGTATTTTCGGCCCAGTGAAAGATTATGAGTGTTTATGTGGTAAATATAAACGCCTTAAACACCGTGGTGTGATCTGTGAAAAGTGTGGCGTTGAAGTAACACTCACTAAAGTGCGACGCGATCGTATGGGTCATATCGACCTTGCGAGCCCAGTTGCACATATATGGTTTTTAAAATCATTACCGTCACGTATTGGCTTAATGCTAGATATGACGCTTCGTGATATTGAACGTGTTCTTTACTTCGAATCATTCGTAGTAACTGAACCTGGTATGACAACGCTTGAGCGTGGTCAGTTATTAGGTGAAGAAGAATACTTAGATTCACTAGAAGAGCACGGTGATGAGTTTGAAGCTAAGATGGGTGCTGAAGCAGTTTTAGACTTGCTTCGTGAACTTGATCTTGCTCAATTAATTGCTGAGATGCGTGAAGAGTTACCAACAATTAACTCTGAAACTAAGCGTAAAAAAATCACTAAACGTCTTAAGTTAATGGAATCGTTCCACCAATCAGGTAATAACCCTGAGTGGATGATCATGACAGTACTTCCAGTATTGCCACCTGATCTACGCCCATTAGTACCATTAGACGGTGGTCGTTTTGCGACATCTGATCTAAATGACCTTTACCGTCGTGTTATTAACCGTAATAACCGTCTTAAGCGTCTACTAGATTTAGCAGCACCAGACATTATTGTACGTAACGAAAAACGTATGTTACAAGAAGCGGTAGATGCGCTACTTGATAACGGTCGTCGTGGTCGTGCAATTACAGGTTCTAACAAACGTCCTCTTAAATCTCTTGCTGATATGATCAAGGGTAAGCAAGGTCGTTTCCGTCAGAACTTACTTGGTAAGCGTGTGGATTATTCAGGCCGTTCTGTAATCACAGTTGGTCCTACACTTAAGCTTCACCAATGTGGTCTTCCTAAGAAGATGGCACTAGAGCTATTCAAACCATTCATCTATGGCAAATTAGAACGTCGCGGCATGGCTACGACAATCAAAGCTGCTAAGAAGATGGTTGAACGTGAAGTTCCGGAAGTATGGGATGTACTTGACGAAGTAATTCGTGAACATCCAGTATTACTTAACCGTGCACCAACACTTCACCGTTTGGGTATCCAAGCGTTTGAACCTGTGCTTATCGAAGGTAAAGCGATTCATTTGCATCCATTAGTATGTGCGGCTTACAACGCCGATTTCGATGGTGACCAAATGGCGGTACACGTACCGTTAACAATCGAAGCGCAGCTTGAAGCTCGTGCATTGATGATGTCAACAAACAACATTCTATCTCCTGCGAATGGTGAGCCAATCATCGTTCCTTCACAGGATGTTGTATTGGGTCTTTATTACATGACTCGTGACCGCATTAACGCTAAAGGCGAAGGCGCGATATTTAAAGATCCAAAAGAAGCAGAAAAAGCATACCGCAGTGGCAATGCAGACCTTCACGCAATTGTGAAAGTACGTATTAGCCAATCAGTTAAAAACGAAGACGGCGTAGTAGAAGATACTATTACTGTTATCGATACAACTGTTGGTCGTGCGATTCTGTCTCTAATTTTACCTAAAGGCATGCCGTTTGCGTCAATCAACCAGCCGCTAGGTAAAAAGCAGATTTCTGGCTTATTGAATGAGTGTTACCGTCGTCTAGGTCTTAAAGATACAGTTATCTTTGCTGACCAAGTTATGTACACCGGTTTCCATTATGCAATGAAGTCAGGTGTTTCTATCGGTATTGATGACTTAGTTATCCCACCGGTTAAAGCACAGATAATTGAATCAGCTGAAGCTGAAGTTACTGAAATCAACCAACAATTCCAATCAGGTCTTGTAACGGCTGGTGAAAAGTACAACAAAGTTATCGATATCTGGTCACGTGTAAACGAAAACTTATCACGTGAGATGATGTCTAACTTGTCGAAAGACACAGTTATCAATGCACAAGGTGAAGAAGTAGAGCAACCGTCATTTAACTCAGTGTTTATGATGGCCGACTCAGGTGCTCGTGGTAGTGCTGCACAGATTCGTCAGTTGGCGGGTATGCGTGGTCTAATGGCACGTCCAGATGGTTCAATCATCGAGACGCCAATCACAGCTAACTTCCGTGAAGGTCTAAACGTACTTCAGTACTTCATCTCAACGCATGGTGCGCGTAAAGGTCTTGCCGATACAGCACTTAAAACAGCAAACTCGGGTTACCTAACGCGTCGTCTAGTTGACGTTGCACAAGATTTGGTAATCAATGAAGATGACTGTGGCACAGAAGATGGCTTAACAATGAAACCGCTTATTGAAGGTGGTGATGTTGTAGAAGCACTTCGTGAACGTGTTCTAGGTCGTGTTGTTGCTGAAGATATTGTGATTCCAGGTACTAATACAGTGCTTGTTGAACGTAATATCATGCTAGACGAAAAACTGTGTGATCTTTTAGAAGAGCATTCAGTAGATGAAGTTCGTGTACGTTCTGTTATCACTTGTGATAATGACTTTGGTGTTTGTGCTAACTGTTACGGTCGTGACCTAGCACGTGGTCATATCATCAACGCTGGTGAATCGGTGGGTGTTATCGCGGCACAGTCAATTGGTGAGCCGGGTACACAGTTAACAATGCGTACCTTCCACATCGGTGGTGCGGCATCTAGAGCATCTGCAGAAAATAATGTACAAGTTAAAACTAACGGTACATTAAAACTTCATAACTCTAAGTACGTATTAAACACAGACGGTAAGATTGTTATTACCTCTCGTTCTACGGAAATTACTATCATTGATAGTCATGGTCGTGAGAAAGAGCGTTATAAAGTACCTTACGGTGCGGTATTAACAGTGCAAGACAATGCTGAAGTTCTAGGTAACGACATTGTTGCTACTTGGGACCCGCATAGTCACCCAATCGTTCTTGAGCATAAGTCAAAAGTATCGTTTAGCGATATCGATGATTCAAATACTGAAGCACAGACTGATGAGCTAACTGGTTTAACCCGTGTAGTTGTAAAAGATCTTGCTAAAGTAAATACGAAAGAACCAAAGCTTATCATTGAAAGTGAAGAGCGCGGTCTGCAAGAAACACGTCTTCCTTCATTCACAACGATTGAAGTTATTGACGGCGTTACAGCAAACCCAGGTGACGTGTTAGCACGTATTCCGCAAGAAGGTTCGAAAACTCGTGATATCACGGGTGGTCTACCACGCGTAGCCGACTTATTTGAAGCTCGTAAGCCAAAAGAACCAGCTATATTAGCTGAAGTAACTGGTACAATTAGCTTCGGTAAAGAGACTAAAGGTAAGAAGCGTTTAGTTATTACTCCAGCTGAAGGTGATCATTACGAAGAGATGATTCCTAAATGGCGTCAACTTAACGTGTTTGAAGGTGAGCAAGTGTCTAAAGGTGAAGTTATCGCCGATGGTCCTGAATCACCGCATGACATCTTACGCCTACGTGGTGTGACTCATGTTGCTAACTATATCGTTAACGAAGTGCAAGAGGTTTACCGTTTGCAAGGCGTTAAGATCAATGACAAGCACATTGAAACAATTATCCGTCAAATGTTACGTAAATGTACCATTATGCACGGCGGTGATACTGACTTCTTAGCCGGTGAACAAATCGAAGTGGCGCGCGTTAATATCGCAAACCGTGACCTTGAAAAACAAGGTAAGATACCAGCTAAGTTTGAAATCCAGTTAATGGGTATCACAAAAGCATCACTAGCAACAGAATCTTTCATCTCTGCAGCGTCTTTCCAAGAGACAACACGTGTTCTTACAGATGCGGCAGTGAATGGTAAGAGCGATGAACTTCGCGGTCTTAAAGAAAACGTAATTGTGGGTCGTTTGATCCCAGCCGGTACCGGTTTTGCGTATCATCAAGAACGTATGGCTCGCCGTAAACAAAGCAAAGTAGTAGTAGAAGAGCAAACAGTAAGTGCAGAAGAGGCAACTCAAGCACTTACAGACGCTCTAAATGCTGATTTGTCTGGAAATCAATAAACTGTTCTTAATCAATAGATTAAGTAATCGCAAGGCAGTTATATGCTGTCTTGCGGTTAGTTTAGGTTGACAGGTTAAACTTTGCTCATTAAAATTCCGCCACCCATTTACTTGTGTGCTTAATGCAGGCTCGTAAATAAAGGGCGGATTTTTTATTTTTTTCAGTAGTAATTTTAATTTCAGGAGCTATTTAAATGGCAACTATTAACCAGCTAGTGCGTAAGCCACGCCGTAGCAAGGTTACGAAAAGTAACTCAGCTGCACTAAAAGCGTGTCCGCAAAAGCGCGGTGTATGTACTCGCGTATATACAACTACACCTAAGAAACCAAACTCGGCGTTACGTAAAGTAGCACGTGTACGTTTAACTAACGGTTTCGAAGTAACTTCATACATTGGCGGTGAAGGTCATAACCTTCAAGAGCATAGTGTAATCCTAATCCGTGGTGGTCGTGTTAAAGATTTACCAGGTGTGCGTTTTCACACTGTTCGTGGTGCACTTGACTGTGCAGGCGTTAGCGATCGTCGTCAAGCTCGTTCTAAATACGGTACAAAACGCCCTAAAGGCTAATTGTATTCCGTTAGTAAGGCCAAGCACTAAATATTTATAATTATTGTTTTGGGTGATTGACTCGAAAGAGCAAACCTGAATAAACCGGAGATACAAAATGCCTAGAAGACGCGTAATCGGTCAACGTAAAATTCTTCCAGATCCTAAGTTCGGATCGGAACTTCTTGCTAAATTCGTTAACATCGTGATGTTAGACGGCAAGAAATCTACTGCTGAAAAAATTGTTTATGGTGCGCTAGACGTGGCTGCTGAGAAATCAGGCAAGTCGCACCTAGAAATCTTTGAAACTGCACTTGATAACATCCGCCCACAGGTAGAAGTTAAATCTCGCCGTGTTGGTGGTTCAACTTATCAAGTACCAGTTGAAGTACGTCCAGTTCGTCGTAACGCATTAGGTATGCGTTGGTTAGTAGACGCTGCACGTAAGCGTGGCGAAAAATCTATGGGCTTACGTTTAGCTCAAGAAATCGTTGACGCTTCTGATAATAAAGGCACTGCGGTTAAGAAACGTGAAGACGTTCACCGTATGGCTGAAGCGAATAAAGCATTCGCTCATTACCGTTGGTAATCTGTCTTTAACCTTTAAGAGGATCATATGGCACGTACAACTCCACTTGAGCGCTATCGTAATATAGGTATTGTCGCTCACGTAGATGCAGGCAAAACCACCACAACAGAACGTGTTCTGTTCTACACGGGTCTTTCTCATAAGATCGGTGAAGTACATGATGGCGCTGCAACTATGGATTGGATGGAGCAGGAACAAGAGCGTGGTATCACAATCACTTCTGCTGCAACAACGTGTTTTTGGAAAGGGATGGACGCTCAATTTGACGCCCATCGTATCAATATTATTGATACTCCAGGACACGTAGATTTCACTATCGAAGTAGAGCGTTCTTTACGCGTATTAGATGGTGCGGTAGTTGTTCTTTGTGCTTCATCTGGTGTACAGCCGCAAACTGAGACAGTTTGGCGTCAAGCGAACAAATACGAAGTTCCGAGAATGATCTTCGTAAATAAAATGGATCGCACGGGCGCTGACTTCTTAGCTGTGGTTAGCCAGGTGAAATCTCGTCTTGGAGCAACGCCTGTTCCAATTCAGTTGCCTGTAGGCGCTGAGGACGACTTTAAAGGTGTTATTGACCTTATAAAAATGAAAGTGATTAACTGGAACGAAGCGGACCAGGGTATGACTTTCTCTTATGAGGCAATACCGGCAGAACTTCTGGAATTAGCTGAAGAATGGCGCTCTCACTTAGTTGAAAGCGCTGCTGAAGCAACAGAAGAACTAATGGATAAATACTTAGAAGGTGAAGAGTTAAGTGAAGCAGAAATTAAAAATGCTTTACGCCAACGAACATTAGCTAATGAGATTGTTCCAGTTACTTGTGGTAGCGCATTTAAAAACAAAGGTGTTCAAGCTGTGCTTGATTGCGTTGTTGAATATATGCCTTCACCAGAGCAAGTGAAACAAATCCAAGGTATCCTAGAAAATGGTACTGAGGAAGAACGTCCAGCTAATGATAAAGCGCCGTTTGCTGCACTCGCTTTTAAGATTGCAACAGACCCGTTTGTTGGAACCTTGACCTTTTTCCGTGTTTACTCTGGTACTGTTAAACAGGGTGACACGGTATATAATCCAGTAAAAAGTAAGCGTGAGCGACTTGGCCGTATCGTACAGATGCATTCAAACTCTCGTGAAGAGATCAAAGAAGTTTTCGCAGGCGACATCGCGGCAGCTATTGGTCTTAAAGACGTAACAACAGGTGAAACACTGTGTGATCCGAATTCTATTATTACGCTTGAGCGTATGGAATTCCCTGAACCAGTAATCTCTATTGCGGTTGAGCCCCGCACTATAGCTGACCAAGATAAGATGGGTATCGCGCTGGGTAAACTAGCTGCTGAAGACCCTTCTTTTCGAGTACAAACTGACGAAGAATCAGGCCAGGTTATAATCTCTGGCATGGGTGAACTTCACCTAGATATCATCGTCGACCGTATGAAACGTGAATTCAGTGTTGAATGTAACGTTGGTAAGCCGCAGGTCTCATACCGAGAAGCTATTCGTTCAACTGTTAAGGTTGAAGGGAAGTTTATACGTCAGTCAGGTGGTCGTGGTCAATATGGTCACGTTTGGATTAAACTTGAACCGATGGATATTACGGATGATGAGTCACCAATTTACGAGTTCGTTAACGAAACCGTAGGTGGTTCTGTTCCTAAAGAGTTCGTCCCTGCGGTAGACAAAGGTATCCAAGAGCAAATGTCTCAAGGTGTACTGGCAGGCTACCCATTACTTGGCGTTAAAGCGACTTTATATGATGGTTCATTCCATGATGTAGATTCGAATGAAATGGCATTTAAAATAGCAGGTTCACTGGCAATGAGAGATGGGGCGCTTAAAGCTAACCCTGTACTACTAGAGCCAGTAATGAAGGTTGAAGTACTCACTCCTGATTCAAATATGGGTGATGTAGTTGGCGACTTAAACCGTCGCCGCGGCATAATCGAAGGCATGGAAGATGCATTAGGTGGACTTAAGCAAATTAATGCGCAGGTTCCTCTTTCTGAAATGTTTGGTTATGCGACTGCTTTACGATCTGCAACACAGGGCCGTGCCTCATACTCTATGGAGTTTGTGAAGTACGCTGAAGCCTCTAAAAACGTTGCAGATACAATAATTTCAGCTCGCGCTGTTATATAATTTTAGCTTGTCTGGCTCAATAGTGAGTCAGGCTTTAATTTCTTTATTAGGAATTTTTTAAGATGGCAAAAGAAAAGTTTGAACGCGTAAAACCGCACGTAAACGTTGGTACAATTGGCCACGTTGACCACGGTAAAAC